>JAAYFT010000207.1 GCA_012728125.1 Tissierellia bacterium
GAATTAAAGCAATGGTTGAGGTTGCACCATCAAAGAAAAATGTTGTTGTTTTTGATACTGCATTCCATCAAACAATGCCAAACTATAACTATTTATATGCAATAGACTATAAATATTATACAGAAAACAAAATTAGAAGATATGGATTCCATGGAACTTCTCATAAATACGTATCCTTAAGAGCTGCTGAATTACTAGGTAGAGATATTAAGGATTTAAATATCGTAACTTGCCATTTAGGAAACGGTGCCAGTGTATGTGCAGTTCAAGGTGGTAAATCAATAGATACTAGTATGGGATTCACTCCATTAGAAGGGTTAGCGATGGGAACTAGATCAGGAGATATTGACCCAGCTATTATTCCTTTCATAATGGACAAAGAAGGAATTACATTTGAAGAAGTAAATGAAATGTTAAATAAAAAGTCTGGAGTTCTTGGAATTTCAGGAATTAGTAGTGATTTTAGAGATTTAGAGGAAGCAGCAGAAAATGGTGACAAAAGAGCTCAATTAGCTATAGATGTATTCGTAAATAGGGTTAAAAAATATGTTGGTGCCTATGCAGCTACAATGTGTGGTTTAGATGCTTTAGTATTTACTGCTGGAATTGGTGAAAACTCTAGCTTCATTAGAGAAAAAATCTGTGAAGGATTAGAATGTCTAAATATTAGAATTGACCCAGAACTAAATAAAGTTAGGGGAGTAGAGGCTCAAGTTAACAAAGATTTAACTTCTGCTGCTATATTTGTTATCCCTACTAATGAGGAATTAATGATAGCAAGAGATACTTTAGAATTAGTATCTAAATAATATTATTGTCTTGACAAATAGATGCCTCCTTATATATAATAATCTTTGTTAGTTTAGAGGTGAAAATAATGAAAATTGACTTATCAAGTTTTCTTGATAATGGCAACGAAATCTTGTATTTTGATGAAAAAATTGATCTAAAGGACTTGGATCTAAATAAGAAAAATGGTATAACCATTGTAAGCCCTATTGAATATAAAGGTGAAATCTTTAGGGCAGATGGAGAGAAACTAATAAATATTAGAATCTCATATAAGTATAAAGAAATCTGCCATAGATGTTTACAGCCAACTACTAAGAACGTTGAAACTGCTTTATCTGGAAAACTTGTTGAAGGAAAGAAAGTAGAAGAAGAAGGGGAAGAAGGTTATGATGAGTTAATCTACTATGAAGATGATATATTGGACCTCAAAGAATATATTATCAATCAAGTCATACTTTCTTTACCAATGAAGACCTTATGCAAAGAGGATTGCAAAGGGCTTTGTCCAAAATGTGGAGCAGATTTAAATAGATCCAAGTGTGATTGTATCCATGAAAATATTGATCCAAGGCTTGAAAAATTAAAGGAATTTTTGCCTAAGAGTTAAGGAGGTGTTTATAATGGCAGTACCAAAAAGAAAAACAGGTAAGGCTAGAAGAGACAAAAGAAGAGCTTCTTCTTATAGACTAAATAAAGCCACAGTTGTTGAATGTCCACAATGTCATGAACCTAAATTACCACATAGGATTTGTAGATCATGTGGCTATTATAAGAACAGAGAAGTTATTTCAGTAGAATAATGTTAATTCTTTTAGGAATATACAACACTCATTAAAGACCTTAAGATAATGAGTACAACTTTCCTATAGACAATAAAAAGATAGTGTAGCCACTATCTTTTTTAATTTTATATTGCAATTTAACAATCCCTAATATATATTAAATATCAGTAGTAGAAATTCTAAGGATGGAGGTCAATATGAAAATAATTGTAGATGCCATGGGTGGAGATTTAGGCCCATTGGAAATGGTGAAGGGCAGTATTGATGCCGTTAATGAATTTGGTATTGATATTATATTTGTTGGAAATGAGGAAATAATAAAAAATGAATTAAAAAAATACACTTATGCCGAAGAGAAGGTTGAAATCCTTAATGCTGATGATATAATAACTAATGATGAAGATCCTAGCTTGGCCATTAGAAGAAAGAAAAACTCATCCATGGTTGTAGCTACTAAGGCTTTATCCTCTGGATTAGGTGATGGATATATTTCAGCTGGTAGTACAGGTGCTTTATTGGCTTCAGGTATTTTTATTGTTAAAAGAATAGAAGGAATACATAGGTCTCCCTTATCAGTTTTATATCCTACATTAAAGGGATTTTCACTATTATTAGATGCTGGTGCAAATGTAGATTGTAAACCCGAATACTTATATCAATTTGCTTTAATGGGTTCCATATATATGGAAAAGGTTATGGGTAAAAGTAATCCTACAATTGGGTTATTAAATATAGGAACAGAAAAAGGAAAAGGTAATATACTATCTAAGGATAGCTATACTATTTTAGAACAGTCAAATTTAAACTTTGTAGGCAACGTAGAAGGAAGAGATTTGCCAACAGGTATTGCAGATGTTATAGTTACTGATGGATTTGCAGGAAATATAGCACTGAAACTAACTGAAGGCATGGCAATTTCAATTTTTTCACTTTTAAAAGAAGAATTAATGAAAAACACTCGGACAAAGCTAGGTGCAGCTTTGTTGAAACCAGAGTTAAAGAATTTGAAAAATAGAATGGATTACAGGGAATATGGAGGAGCACCCTTATTAGGGCTTAAAAAACCAGTAGTCAAAGCCCATGGAAGTTCTGATGCCTATGCTATAAAAAACGGGATCAATCAATTAATTAAATTTGTTGAAAATGATGTAATAAAAATAATTGAAGAAAATATTCATATAGAAAATAATAATGGCTAAAGGAGG
The DNA here is from genome assembly GCA_012728125.1 of Tissierellia bacterium. Classification (GTDB taxonomy): domain Bacteria; phylum Bacillota; class Clostridia; order Tissierellales; family Tissierellaceae; genus JAAYFT01. The sequence continues at coordinate 2,780 of JAAYFT010000207.1, forward strand.
AATAAAAATGGTTTTTAAAAAAGTTAGGGAAATAATAGCTACTCAATTTAACATTGATGAAGAAGATATAACAATGGATACTTCATTTAGGGATACCCTAAATGCTGATTCCTTAGACTTAGTTGAATTGGTTATGGCATTGGAAGATGAATTTGGATTGGAAATAGAAGATGAGGATATGGAAGGTATTAAGACTGTTGGTGATGCTATAAAATATATAAATATAGCTTTAGGAGAAGATGAGGAATAATAATAGGGCTAAATAGCCCTATTATTTTAACAATACTTGGAGGTTTTTTCTATGAAAAAAACTAAAGAAATCATATGGTTGGAACCCCTACAAGAAAATTTAAACTATAGATTTAAAAATATTGAATTGCTAGTAACTGCTTTAACTCATAGTTCCTATGCTAATGAAAATAAATTAAAAGCTACGGACAGCAATGAAAGGTTGGAATTTTTAGGAGATTCCATTATAAATTTCATCGTCAGCCAATACCTATTTAATAAGTATCCAAATTATCCAGAGGGGGAACTGACAAAAATAAGGGCTAAGGTCGTATGTGAGTCATCTTTAGCCTTTGCTGCAAGAAAAATAGAACTAGGCAAGTACCTATTATTAGGTAAGGGGGAAGAAGCTACTGGTGGTAGAGACAGGGATTCTATTTTAGCAGATGCCAGTGAAGCCTTGGTAGGTGCAATCTACATGGATAGTGATTTTGAAACAACAAATAAGTTGTTGTTAGAAAATTTTGAAGCGGATCTTGTATATGCTGTAGCAAGAGGAGTATTATTTATTGATTATAAAACTGAACTGCAGGAGAACCTCCAAAAAAAGACTAAATCAAAGATAGAGTACAAGGTAGTGAAAGAGGTTGGGCCTGATCATAATAAGATATTTTATATTGATGTATTAGTAGATAATAAAGTAGTTGGTACAGGTTCTGGAAGGAATAAAAAAGAAGCAGAGCAGATGGCGGCAAAGGATGCTTTGTTGATTATGGGTGAAATAGATGAGTAGGCATTATATAATTCCAATATTTGTTCCACATTTTGGATGTCCCCATGATTGTGTATTTTGTAATCAAAAAAGAATTACCGGCCTATCTACTAACGTAAGTCCAGTGGAAGTAGAGAAAATTATTGAAGAACATCTGGCCACTTTTAAGCCCGGTGCCTTTGTAGAGGTAGCTTTTTATGGTGGTAGCTTTACAGCCATAGACTTAGACATTCAAAGCAAGCTACTGGAAATTCCTTACAGATACAAGAAAGCTGGGAAGATAGATAATATTAGGTTATCTACAAGGCCTGATGCTATTGATGAAGTAATATTAGACAACTTGAAAAAATATTCAGTAGATACTATTGAACTAGGAGTACAGTCTTTAGATGATAAGGTATTATACGCAAGTGGAAGGGGACATACTTCAGAAGATGTCTATAGGGCTGCTGAATTAATAAAAAGATTTGGATTCAACTTAGGCTTACAAATGATGGTAGGTTTGCCTGGGGATACTCTAGAGAAGGATTTATATACATGTAAAGAATTTATTAAACTAAGACCCTCTTGTGTGAGAGTTTATCCCACCTTAGTTATAAGGGATACCTTTTTGGAAAAGTTATACTTAATGGAGAAATATAGACCAATTATCCTTGAAGAAGCTATAGATATATGTTCTTTACTCCTTATGCTGTTTAATTTTAACAATATAGAAGTTATTAGAATGGGGTTACAACCTACAGAGAATATTCAAATGGGTAAGGATGTCGTAGCAGGTCCATTTCATCCAGCCTTTAGACAATTGGTTGAATCAAATATTTTTAAATTGTTATTTGAATACTTCATTAAAAGCAAAAAAATATCTACAGAAAATAAGAAACTAATAGTAGAAGCCAATAATAAAAACATATCTGCAATAGCTGGACAAAAATCAAGCAATGTAAATTATTTTAAAGAGAAGTTTAAACTTAAAGACCTTAAAATATATCAAAAAGAAATAGATAGAAACTTCATCAATATTATTATAGATGAGACTTTCTATGAAATGGACTTAAAATCGTTGATAGGATCATTTTTAAAGGACAAAAATATTATGGATTAAGGCCTGAAAATACTAACAAGAGGTGTTATAATTGCGACTTAAAAAATTAGAGATACAGGGATTTAAGTCCTTTGCAGACAAGACTACTATTGAAATAATAGATGGAATTACAGCCATAGTAGGCCCCAATGGCAGTGGTAAAAGTAATATTGCTGATGCTATTAGGTGGGTACTAGGTGAACAAAGTGTAAAAAATCTCCGTGGAAATAAAATGGAAGATGTAATTTTTGCTGGTACCAGCAAAAGAAAGGCCCTTGGATACTCTGAAGTTACTATAACCTTTGACAATAAAGAGGGAGTAATCCCACTGGATTATTCTGAAGTTGAAATTACCAGAAGGATGTTTAGATCTGGTGAATCAGAATACTATATAAATAAAAATTCCTGTAGGCTTAAAGATATACGTGAGATATTTATGGATACCGGAGTTGGTAAAGATGGTTATTCCATTATTGGACAAGGCAGGATAGATGAAATACTTAGCAATAAGCCTGAAGATAGGAGAAATATATTTGAAGAGGCTGCAGGAATTGTAAAATACAAGACTAAGAAAGAGGAAGCGGAAAAAAAACTAGAAAAAACTCAAGGAAACCTGCTTCGAATAAAAGATATTATCTTTGAACTTACTAACCGATTGGACAACCTTGAAGTTGAGGCTAATAAAGCTAGTATTTTCACAGAACTATATAATAAACTGAAAAAATTAGAGATTAATATTTTTTTAAAAAACATAAGGGAAATAGATAGTCAAATTAAGAAAATCCTTGAGGAAAAAGGAGAACTTGAAAATAAACTGGCTGAAAGAGTAAAGGAGAAGCTAGAAATAGAGAGTAAGTTCAACATCCTAAAGGAACAAATTGAAGAACTAGACAAGTCCATTGAAAATTCAAGGAATAACAACTTAAATATTTCGAAAGAATTAGAAAACAACCAAAATCAGCTGAAGATAATTGAAGAAAAGGAAAAATACTTTAATAGAGACTTAGAAAGACTTGTTGAAGAAAAATCTCTTCTAGAAAAGAAACTAAAGGAATATGAAGGATCAATATTAGAAATCCAAAAAGAAATTATTAAAACAAAAGAAGAACATGAAAAAATTCTCAATGAGTTTAAAAATAAGAGCATAGAGCTTGAAAGTAGTCAAAATAAGTTAAAAGAAATGGAAAAGGATATTGATGAAGAAAAAAATAATATGATAAGGCTGTATAATAACTCTTCAGATAAAAAATCTGAGCTAAATAGCATCATATCCTTTAATGAAAATGTAGAAAAGAGAATTGCCCAATTAAAAAAAGAGATTCAACTTATGGATGGGCGAAAAAAGGATAATTTAGATAAGCATAATGATTATACAAAAAATGAGCTTGAAATAAGTGCTGAATTATCTAATCTAAAAGAAAAGCTTAATAAGTTTAGGGATGAAGAAATAAAACGTAACTATTCACTCAACTCAATTAACGAGATGATAAACAATGAAAATATTAAATTGCAGAGTAAATTATCAAGCCTAAAGATCCTTAAAAATATGGAAAATGACTATGAAGGTTATTTTAAAGGGGTAAAATCAGTACTTCAATTAAGCAAAGAAAATCCTAGTCTAAATAAAGGGTTAATTGGTATAGTAGCTGATTTAATTAAAGTAGATGAAAAGTTTGAAAAGGCAATTGAAATATCTTTAGGGTCAAATATTCAAAATGTAGTCACTAAAACTGAGCAAGATGCAAAGAAAATTATAGAATACTTAAGGGACAATAAATTAGGCAGAATAACATGTTTACCATTGAATGTAATCAAAGGTAATATTATACAACTTAATCCAAAAGATAAACAAGAGTTTAAAATTTATGGTTTAGGCTATGAACTAATAGAGTTTAAGAAAGAGTTTGACAATATATTCAAATTTTTATTAGGCAGAACAATAATAATCGAAAATATGGATTATGGGATAAAATTTGCTAATAAGTATAATCATTCCTACAGAATTGTTACCTTATTAGGAGAAGTACTTAACCCTGGTGGCTCCATAACAGGTGGAAGCTTTGGAGATAGCGGTATTAGCATTATTAGCCGTAGAAGCAAAATTGAAAGACTAAGTAAAGAAGTTGAAGAGATAAAAAACATTCAAACAAAATTAGCAAAAGACAAAACAACACTCACGGAAAAATTAGTTAACTTAAGGAAAGAAATTTTAAATATTGAAGAAATGATAAAGGAAAAGGAATATAAGTTAATAGAAGTAAGGAATTTAAAGGAAAATAACAACCTTGAAATAGAAAGATTAGATAAGTCCATAGAAAAGTCAATTGGCGAAATAGAAACTTTAAATGCTGAAGTTAAGGACTATAATGAAAGAATAAATAAGCTTTCCGACCTAATCAACGATTATGAAAAAGAAATCCAAATAAATAAAGAAAAAATAGCTAATTTAACATCCAGTTTCAATAAAGAAAAATTAGACATAGAAGAGAAATCAAAAGTGGTTACAGATTTAAAGATAAGTTTAAGTTCAATAGAGAATAAAATTATGAGCTTATATGAAAATGAAAAGAAAAAAAATATCGAAATAGAAGATAGCCTAATAGGTCTTAAAGAAAAAGAAGAAGCCATAATTACTAATTCTCAAAATATTGAAAGCATAAAAAGGGAAAGAGCTGATTTAATTAAAACTATTCAAGAATTAGAAGCTAGCGTTAAAGAAAGCAAAACTGAACTAGACAACTTAATAATTGATAAGGACAAGATAATGAAAAGCTTTTACAATGAGCAAAATAGGCTAATTGAACTTAATGAATTGATTAGTAATATGGAAAAATCAATTAATCAACAAGAAGTAAAATTAGCTAAGAGCAGTGTTCAATTAGAAAATTACCACAAAAAATTATATGATGATTATGATTTAACCTATGAGGAAGCATTAGAATACGAAATAGATATTGAAAATATGAAAAATGCCCTAGTGGAAACAAGAAGACTTAAAGGTGAAATCAAAGAGCTAGGAAATGTAAATCTAGGAGCCATTGAAGAGTATAAAAATGTAAAATCAAGATTGGAATTTATCTTAAAACAGCAAAATGATTTGATTGATGCTAAGGAAAGCCTCAATCAGGTTATAAAAGATATGGAGAATACAATGAGAAGTCAATTCTTAATGAACTTTAATGAGATCAACAAAAATTTTCAGGAGATTTTTAAAATACTTTTTAATGGCGGACATGCTGAACTAATCTTAGAAGAAAAGGAAAACATATTAGAGGCAGGTATTGAAATAAATGCTCAACCTCCAGGTAAAAAACTTCAGAGCCTTTCATTATTGTCTGGTGGAGAAAAATCATTAACTGCAGTTGCATTACTATTTGCAATATTAAAACTAAAGCCCTCACCATTTTGCATTTTAGATGAAATTGATGCTGCCTTAGATGAAGCTAATATAAACAGGTATACAAGCTATTTGAAAAAGTTCCAAAAAGATACACAATTTGTAATTATAACCCATAGGAAAACTACCATGGAAATTGCAGACGTATTATATGGGGTTGCCATGGAAGAGGAGGGTATATCTAAGATTATATCGGTTAAACTAAAAGATAATATGGATGAAATAGCAAGTTAGGGGGAGTTAAATGTTTAAATGGTTTAAGAAAAAGCCTAAGAAAAAAGAAGAAATAATTGAAAGAGAAGAATTAATTGAGGAAGTGGAAGAAGTTGAAGAGCTTGAAGAAATAGAAGAACTAGAAGAAGTAGAAAAAATAGAAGTGGAAGAAGAACTAGTAGAAGAAACTGAAGAAAGTGAAGAAGTAAGACTAGTAGAGCAAATAGGTGAAAGTTTAGATATAGAAGATGAAGTTGAAGAAGAAAAGGAAGAAGTAGTAGAAGAAAAAGCTCCCAAAAAACTCAGTTTGTTTGAAAAGTTAATGGGAGGACTGACAAAAACCAGAAATGACATTTCAAATAAAATAGATGGTATATTAAAGTCATACAAAAAGATAGACGAGGAATTATTTGATGATTTAGAAGAAGTACTTGTAACTGCCGATGTTGGTGTAAATACAACTATGACATTAATAGATAACTTAAGAGCTAGAGTTAAAGAGGAAAGGGTATCTGAACCTAATGAAGTTAAAGAATTGCTAAAGGACGAAATAAAAAAATTGATGGCAGAGTCAAAACTGAATAACAAGTTAAATGTGGAACCGTCTCCAGCTATTATTCTAGTAGTTGGTGTAAATGGAGTAGGAAAAACAACTACAATAGGAAAGCTTGCTCATCGCTTTAAAAATGAAGGCAAGAAAGTTTTAATTGCTGCAGGAGATACATTTAGGGCTGCTGCCATAGAACAACTAGAAGAATGGGGCAATAGAGCAGGAGTTGATGTTATATCCCATAGTGAAGGGGCAGACCCAGCAGCTGTTATTTTTGACGGAATACAGGCTGCCAAGGCAAGAAAAGCTGATATCCTTATTTGCGATACAGCAGGCAGGCTTCATAATAAATCCAACCTTATGAATGAATTAAATAAAATATTTAGGATTACAGAAAGGGAGTATAGTGAAGCCACTAAAGAAGTTTTGTTGGTACTAGATGCAACTACAGGTCAAAATGCAATGAATCAAGCTAAGGTCTTTAGCGAAGTTGCAAATATAACGGGTATAGCCTTAACTAAGCTTGATGGGACAGCAAAGGGAGGAGTTATTATAGCCCTTCAATCCGAATTAAAAATTCCTGTAAAATTAGTAGGAGTAGGAGAAGGAATTGAAGATTTACAGCCATTTATAGTGGAAGATTTTGTTGAGGCAATTATTAAATAAACTGTTGACAAGTAGGAGACTTTATATTAAAATAATACCGTCAAGTAAAAGACTTGACAGTATTATTTTTTTGGTGATATAATGGTCGAGAAACTAGTAGAGGTTGGTATATTATTTGATTTTTATGGAAAATTACTTAGTAAAAAGCAATTTCTAGCAATTGAACTCTATTATATTCATGATCTATCTTTAGCTGAAATCGGAGATGAGCTTGGAATTACTAGGCAAGGAGTTTACGATACTTTAAAAAGAGCTGAAGAGAAGCTCTATAAATATGAAAAAAACTTAAGGTTAGTAGAAAAATTCTATAATAGTCACGATGGTATAAGAAAAATTATAAACATTTCAGAAGAGATAATGGAAATAGCAGAGAAAAACAATATGGAAGACATCTATAGGAAGTCTTTTAAGATAAGTGAAATTAGCCAGAAAATATTAAATAACAGTAGGGAGGTGATGGATTAATGGTCTTCGAATCCTTATCTGAAAAATTACAAAATGCCTTAGGCAAGTTAAGGGGAAAAGGTAAACTTTCAGAAAAAGATGTAGATATGGCCATGAGAGAAGTTAGACTCGCCTTATTGGAAGCAGACGTAAACTTTAAAGTAGTCAAGGACTTTGTAAAAAAAGTTAAGGAAAGAGCTATTGGTGCTGAAGTAATGGAAAGTCTAACGCCCGGTCAACAAGTTATCAAAATAGTCAATGATGAATTGACTAAGCTAATGGGAGAAAAGGAAGCAAAAATAAATTTTTCACCAAGTCCTCCTACTGTAATTCTGATGTGTGGTTTACAAGGGGCAGGTAAGACAACTACTTCTGGGAAATTAGCTTTTAACCTAAAGAAACAAAATAAAAGACCTTTGCTAGTTGCTTGTGATATATACAGACCTGCAGCTATTAAACAATTAGAAGTAGTTGGGGAAAAAGTTGGTGTCCCAGTTTATACCATGGGGAACAAGGTCAATCCTGTAGATATAGCTAAGGCGGCCTTAGAGCATGGGAAAAAACATGGCAACGATGTAATTATTATAGACACAGCTGGTAGACTTCATATAGATGAAGAATTAATGGATGAGATAGAAAATATCTACTCTGCAGTGAAACCACAAGAAGTTCTCCTAGTCCTAGATGCCATGACTGGTCAAGATGCAGTAAACGTTGCAGAGTCATTTAATGAAAGGCTTGGCATTACAGGAGTTATACTTACCAAATTAGATGGTGATGCTAGGGGTGGTGCTGCTTTATCCCTTAGAGCAGTTACTAACAAGCCAATTAAGTTTGTGGGGATGGGAGAGAAATTGGATCAATTAGAACCATTCCATCCAGACCGAATGGCTTCAAGAATACTTGGCATGGGTGATGTATTAAGTTTAATAGAAAAAGCTCAAGCTAATATAGATGCAAAAAAAGCCTTAGAACTAGAAAAGAAAATAAGAACTCAGCAATTCACTTTTGATGATTTTTTAGACCAGTTGGAGCAGATGAAATCCCTGGGGCCATTGGACCAGTTGCTTGGTATGATACCAGGAGTCAACTCAAAGGCATTGAAGGGATTAGATGTTAATGAGAAAGATATTAACAGAATACAAGCAATTATTCAATCCATGACAAAGAAAGAAAGAGAAAATCCAGATATTATAGATAGTAGTAGGAGAAAGAGAATTGCCAGAGGCAGTGGTACAACTGTCCAAGATGTAAACAAACTTCTAAAGCAGTTTAAGGAAACTAAAAAAATGATGAAGAAGTTTACAGATATGGAGAAAACCCTGAAGAAAAGAGGGAAATTTGGATTCCCCTTTTTCTAAATAGATATTAATTTTTATAGGAGGTGACAAGATGGCAGTTAAAATTAGATTAAGAAGAATGGGAGCTAAGAAAAATCCTTTCTATAGAATAGTTGTTGCTGATTCTCGTGCTTCTAGAGATGGAAGATTTATCGAAGAAATTGGCTATTACAATCCATTAACAGAGCCTAAAACTGTTAAAATAGATAACGAAAAGGCTATTGAATGGATAAAAAATGGAGCTAAACCAACTGATACTGTAGATAGATTATTTAGAGAAAGTGGTTTATACGAAAATAAAACAGAGTAAATAAGTATCTAGGAGGTGCTAAAGATGGGAGAATTAGTAGAATTCATTGCAAAATCACTTGTAGAAAACCCAGATAAGGTAGAGGTTAATGAAATTGAAGGAACTCAATCTGTAATTATAGAATTAAAAGTACATCCTGATGATATGGGAAAGGTTATTGGCAAGCAAGGAAGAATTGCTAAGGCCATTAGAACAGTAGTTAAGGCTGCTGCTATTAAGGATAATAAAAGAGTAGTAGTAGAAATAATTCAATAATAAACTCTTATTAAAGAGAATAGGTGAAAAAATGGATTATACTATTGTAGGAAAAATAATAAGTAGCCATGGAATCAAAGGAGAGGTCAAGGTATACCCCTTAACCGATAATCTTCATAGGTTTAGTGATTTAAAAACTGCATATATTGGAGAGAAGAAAATTAAAGTAGATATAGAAGCAGTTAGGTATCATAAGGACCTCGGAATCTTAAAATTTAGAGGTTTCGATGATATTAATGAAATACTACCTTTTAAAGATGACTATATTTACGTCAGTGATGAAGACAGGGTAGTTTTACCTGAAGATCATTATTTCATCTATGATCTATTGAATTGCAAAGTATACGATACTAGTTCAAACTATATTGGCATCCTAGTTGATGTAATGCAAGGAGCCAGTAATGATGTATACGTAGTAAAGGATACTAATAAGGGGAAAGAGTATTTGATTCCCGCAGTCAAAGAATTCATTATAGATGTTAATATTGAGGAAAAAAGTATTGTCATCGATCCAATTGAAGGAATGATTAAATGAAGATAGATATTTTAACACTTTTTCCTGATTTTTTTAATACTCTTTATAATTGGAGTATAATAGGTAGGGCTTATGAAGAAGGTATAATCCAAATTAATTGTATAAACATAAGAGATTTTTCTAAGGATAAACATAAAAGAGTTGATGATTACCCCTTTGGTGGTGGGGCAGGTATGGTTATGAAGCCAGAACCTATTTATGATGCAATGCAAAGTGTAAAAGGTCCAAATTCAAGGACAATATACCTATCACCCCAGGGAAAGGTATTTAATCAAGAATTAGCCAATGAACTCTCAAAAGAAGAACATATAATTCTATTATGTGGACATTATGAAGGAATCGATAATAGGATTATAGAACATTATGTAGATGAAGAAATCTCCATTGGAGACTATGTTTTAACTGGAGGGGAAATACCAGCTATGGTAATTATAGATGCTGTAACTAGGTTGTTACCAGGCGTACTTTCCTCTGAAGAATCCTTTACAGAAGAATCACATTTTTCTGGATTGCTGGAATATCCACAATATACCAGACCTAGAGAGTTTAATGGTTATAATGTCCCAGAAATTTTGTTATCAGGTCATCATGAAAAGATAAAAACTTGGAGAAAAATTGAATCTTTGAAAGCCACCCTTAAAAAAAGACCTGATTTACTTGAAAGGATAAACTTAACTAAAGAAGAGAAAGATATCTTATCTCAAATAATGGATTGTAGGTATGAAAAGTAAGTTGTAAATAAAATTTTCTTATGCTATAATACTTAAGGTATGCGAATAGGGATGGTCCTCTGCCTTTTGGCAAGAACATCTATGGAGAAGGGAGGTCTATGCAAATGGATATAATTAAAATGTTAGAAGATGAGCAACTAAGAAATGATTTACCAGAATTTAATGTTGGTGATACTGTTCAAGTTCATTATAAAGTTATAGAAGGTAATCGTGAAAGAATTCAAGTATTTGAAGGCACAGTAATTAAAATACAAGGTGGCGGGGTAAGAAAAACTTTTACAGTAAGAAGAATATCTTATGGTGTAGGAGTTGAAAGAACTTTCCCAATTCATTCTCCAAGGATTGACAAATTAGTTGTTACTAGAAGAGGTAAGGTAAGAAGAGCTAGACTATATTATCTAAGAGACAGACAAGGTAAGTCTGCTAGAGTAAAAGAAAAGAGAAATTACTAATAAATTGGGACTTTATAGTCCCAATTTTATTTAAGTAGGTGAAAATTATGAATATAAATTGGTATCCAGGTCATATGAAGAAGACTAGAGAATCAATTGAAAAAAGTTTGACTCTAGTTGATATTGTATTTGAGCTTATAGATGCTAGAATACCTATAAGCAGTCGTAACCCCATAATAGATAATATTCTAGGCAACAAACCTAGGATAGTAATTTTAAATAAATCAGATTTAGCCAGTGAAGAAGGCAATAAGCTATGGGAAGAATATTTTTTCAAAAAAGGGTTAAAAGTTGTTTGTATCGATGCATTAAGTGGTAATGGTATAGATAGGCTAATAAGGCTTTCAAACCAACTATATGAAGAGAAAAAACAAAATTATGAAAAAAGAGGAGTAATAAGTAGACCTATTAGGGCCATGATATTAGGCATACCAAATGTGGGGAAGTCAACTTTAATTAATACCTTAGCTAAGAAAAAGAGTGCAAAAACAGGAAATAAACCTGGCATTACAAAGTCTAATCAATGGATAAAAACTAAATCTAACTTAGAGTTATTAGATACACCTGGAATTCTTTGGCCTAAGTTTGAAGATAAACAGGTTGGTTTAAACTTAGCTTTTACAGGTGCAATTAAGGATGAAATACTTGATAGGGAAACCTTGGCTCTTAAACTGATAGAAACCCTTGCCAAGAATTTTCCTAATCTTTTAAAAAGTCGATATAATGTTGAAATAATTGATAAAACATATTTGGAAATTATGGAGGAAATAGGCAGAAAGAGGGGCGCCCTAGTAAAGGGTGGAGAAATCGACTATAGCAAGGTAAGTAATATTGTTCTAGATGAGTTTAGAAAAGGTGTAATAGGAAGAATAACCCTAGAATATCCAGAAGAATAGAAGGTGTATTATGTTGCAAATAGATGAAAGAATTGCAAGTATGGGGTATGAATATATTGCTTGTATAGATGAGGTTGGAAGAGGTTGTTTGGCAGGTGATGTAGTTGCCTGTGCTATTATATTGCCTAAGAATCTATTTATAGACGGTGTAAAAGACTCAAAGAAATTAAGTGAAAAAAAACGGGAAGAATTATATGAAAAAATCATATCAAATTGCATCGCATGGGGTATAGGTAGAGTAAGTTCTACTGTCATAGATGAGATAAATATCAAAGAAAGCACTAAACTAGCTATGAAATTAGCTGTGCAAAATTTAGAGGATAGTAAGGGTAACAGGATAGTTCCAGACTTTTTATTAATAGATGCTGAGAAAATAGATTTAGATATTCAACAAGAATCTATAATTAAAGGTGATGAAAAATCATTTGGTATTGCCTGTGCTTCAATAGTTGCTAAAGTTTATAGGGATAGATTGTGTATTCAATGGGATAAGGAGTATCCTGGATATAATTTAAAGAAACACAAGGGTTATGGTACTAAGGAACATAGGGAACTAATAAAAAGCCTAGGTCCCTCTCCAATTCATAGAAGAACTTTTTTAAAAAATATATTAAATAGTAAATAAGGGAATGATCCAATTGAGAATCGAATCCACCTTATTAAATAATTTGCTACAAAAGAATAAAATAGACTTTTTAAAAGAAGGCTCTATTTTCAAAGCTAAAATAGTTGATATTAAGGACAGTATAATAATAATCAATATTCCTGAATTTGGATTACTGGAAGCTAGTCTTGATGTTAAAAGTGAATTGGAAATAGGAGAACGGATTTTGTTTTTAGTCAAATCAATAAACAATAACAAAGTGTTTTTAAAGCCTTTAGTTAATACTCCTATAAACCAAAAAATTGATACTATAGAAAATCCAATAGCTAGGATTTTGACCGAATTAGGTATAGAAACGAATCAAATAACCATAAGCTTAATAGAGAATTTAATGGCAAATAACCTACCAATAAATAAGGACATAGTAAATGATGGTATAAAAATATTGGAAAAGCTAATCAAACTATTAAATATTAAAGATGGAGAATATATAGCTTTGTCTGAACCCAATATAGTTAAACAGAATAGGTCTGTAGACATAGATACAGTAGATATTAGGCATTTATTACTTATGGATAAGAATTTAGATAATAATATAAAAACTAACTTGAGCCATATTTTTGATAATGATTTAATGGATGACTTAGAAAATAATGTAGATGTAGATATAGATGATAGAGGAATCAATGATTTAACCCATAGAGTAAAGGATTATGTTAGAAATCATATAGATTTAGATGATGATGAAAGTTTGATAAAGATTACAGGCTTTCTTGTAAAGAATAATATAAAACCAAGCCTTAGAAATATAAAATATATCAATAAATTAGATACAGATCCTATGGATTTCTTTAAGGATTTTCAAGAGATAATCCATTTAGCAAGGAATAACAATAATCATAAAATAAATGGCTTGCCTAGTGAAAAAACTGAAGGTACAAATGGGTTAAAAATAATTTCAAATAAGGAAGAAGATTTGAGTGAGATAATAAAAATAATAGATGAGCTAGCCAAAGATGGAGACAAGAACTTAGAAAGAATAAAAGATGTAGAAAGCAAAATCGATTTTTTAAGGGAATTAAACAAGGAATTGAACTTCATGTTTTTCCCTATAGACATTGGTCTTAATGATAGGTTAAAGGGCCTGATGTCCTTTATAAAGGAAAGGAAAAAAAGGGGAAAAGGAGATAAATTAAATATTTTTATAAACTTAAGCACTGAAAACTTAGGAAATATAAGGGTTCTTTGTACTTTACTTGGAGATTCTTTAAGTATTAAGATGACTGTAGGGAAAAAAGATTTAGAATTTTTTAAATCTACTGAAGAAAAGTTGGTTGAAAAAATATTAACAATAGGTTATAGTTTAAAGGGAATTGATTATATTACAGATGAAAAGATTTCTATGATTGATTCTAATACATTAAAATCAAGCTCTTCATATATATTAGACTTGAAAGTGTGATATTATGAAAAAGAATAATAGTTTTGAAAATAATGATTTAAAAAAGGCAGTTGCTTTAAGGTACAAGCCTGGAGATAATGCTCCTACAGTAGTTGCCAAGGGTAAAGGTTTTGTAGCTGAAAGAATAATTGAAAAAGCTATTGAAGAAGAAATATATATACACCAAGATGAAGAGCTTGTTAACAATCTATTAAATTTGGAAATCAGAGAAGAAATCCCTGAGAAACTTTACGAAGTTTTAGCGGAGATTATTTTTTATGTTTATGATTTAGACAGGCAAAGGGGTAAAGAACATGGCCAATAATCTAGAAAAGGGAACTAAGGGAGAACTAATTGCTAAATCTTATCTTTTATCAAAGGGATATAAGATTTTAACAACTAATTTCAGAAGAAAGCAAGGGGAAATAGATATTATAGCTTTAGATAAAGAGACATTAGTCTTCATAGAGGTAAAGACTAGATCAAGCGTAGATTTTGGATATGCTTATGAAGCAGTAAATAGAAAAAAACAATATAGGATAATTAAGTCTTCCTATATGTATATAAAAGAAAATAACTTGTACAACTATCAATTGAGATATGACATAATAGAAATTTATTTGACAGAAAAGATAAGAGTAAACCATATTGAGAACGCTTTTTGTTGACAAAAGTTGGAAAATATAAGATTTTCACTATTGCCCAGGAATGAGATAAAATATATGAAAGGGGTATATCATGTATTCTAATATCAAAACCTGTGTACTACATGGACTAAGTGGAAATATTATTGATGTGGAAACCGATTTATCTAGAGGCTTACCAGTATTTAATATAGTTGGACTTCCTGACACTTCCATTAAAGAATCTAAGGAAAGAGTAAGGACGGCAATTAAGAATAGTGGATATGAGTTTCCTCTAAGTAGGATTACCGTAAATTTAGCTCCCGCAAATTTAAAAAAGGAAGGTTCACAAATGGATTTAGCCATTGCTGTAGGAATATTAAAATCTTCCAACCTTATTCAAGACAAGGATTTACAGGATATTGTCTTTATTGGAGAGCTTTCCTTAGATGGTAAAATTAACCCCGTAGAAGGTGCCCTTCCTATGGTTATTTCTATGAGAGAGGCAGGTATAAGTAAGTGTATCATTCCTTTTCATAACAGGGAAGAATGTAGTGTAATAGAAGATGTAGAAATCATTCCAGTAAAATCACTAAACGAAGTCGTAGATTATCTCAATGGGGAATTAAACATTGATTCTTATATAAATGAAAATAGACATTTTCAAAATGAAGATCAGGAGTATACAGTAGATTTTTCCGATATTAAGGGACAAGGAAGTTTAAAGAGAGCCTTAGAAGTAGCTGCAGCTGGCTCGCATAACATCCTAATTATTGGGCCACCTGGAGCTGGTAAAACAATGGCTGCTAGAAGGTTACCAACTATATTACCAAGACTTACCTTTGAAGAAGCTATAGAGGTTACAAAGATATATAGTATTGCGGGACTCTTGCCTTCAAACTCTCTAATAGAAGAAAGACCTTTCAGATCTCCCCACCATACAGCTTCTTCAGTTTCATTAATTGGAGGAGGAAGAATCCCAAAACCTGGTGAGGTTACGCTAGCACATAATGGGGTATTATTTTTAGATGAATTGCCTGAGTTTCCCAAATCAGTTTTGGAAGTTCTAAGGCAACCCTTAGAAGATGGTATGGTGACCATAGCTAGGGCTAATGGTACCATAACCTATCCCGCTAAATTTATGTTAGTTGCTAGTATGAATCCCTGTCCTTGTGGCTACTATGGGGATCCTTTTCATGAGTGCACTTGCTCACAGGGAAGTATAGATAGATACTTGGGTAAGATTAGCAACCCATTATTGGATAGAATAGATATTCACATTGAAGTCCAGCCTGTAAAGTACAGTGATCTTACAGATAAAATGAAAGAAGAGAGCTCTGCAACTATTAGACAACGGGTTAATAAGGCTAGAGAAATTCAGATTGAGAGATATAAAAACAAAAATATATTTAGCAATTCCCAAATATCCAATAGAGATATTAGAAGGTATTGCAAATTAACAAAAGAGGCAGAAGATATTCTAAATGTGTCCTATAACAAATATAAATTCAGCGCTAGGACTTATAATAAATTGTTAAAAGTGTCTAGAACTATAGCTGATCTAGATGGTGAAGAATTAATCCAAGACAAACATATATTAGAAGCCATAAGATATAGAACTCTGGATAATAAATATTGGGGGTAGAGTATGAAAATCTCTGATAGAGAAATCTTAATTTGGCTAAACAGTATTGGAGTTAATAATAACAATATAAAAAAGATAATATCACATTTTGGAAATCTAACAGAATTATGGGAAGCAGATAATAAGGAAATATATCATATGGATGGATTAGTAGAAGAAGCGAAAGAGAAGATAACAAAAAATAGAAATATAGGTTATATTGAAAAACTATTTAATAGATTAGAGAAATTAAAAATTGATACTATAACCATTTATGACGACAATTACCCAGCAAGTTTAAGGTATATATATGATAGTCCTAATGTTTTGTATATTAAAGGCGAAATTTTAGAAGAAGATAGTCTATCGTTGGCAATAGTTGGCTCTAGAAAGGCTACTGCCTACGGGAAATGGGCTTGTGAAAAGTTTTCTAGGGAATTAGTAGACTTGGGAGTAACAATAGTCAGCGGACTTGCAGCAGGCATAGATACAGTAGCCCACAAAACTGCAGTAAATAATGGTGGCAGAACTATTGGAGTTCTTGGTAATGGTATAGATATAGTCTATCCTAAAAAGAACATATCTCTATTTGAAAAAATCGTAGAAAATGGTGCAGTTATTTCCGAATTTCCCTTAGGAACACCTCCCTTGCCATATAATTTCCCTCAAAGAAATAGAATTATTAGTGGATTATCAATGGGTGTAATAGTAATTGAAGCTCAAGAAAAATCTGGCTCTTTAATTACAGCCCATCATGCATTGGAACAAGGAAAAGAAGTTTTTGCATTACCAGGAAATATTAATAGTATATATAGCGGTGGAACAAATAAACTAATTAAAGATGGAGCAATACCACTTTTAGATATAGAAGCTATTATTGATGAGGTACATGAGCTTAGACTAAAACAAAGGTCTAATAAAGTAGTGAATATAGATTACTCTAACTTAAGTGAAACAGAAATAAAGGTAATAGAATTGCTTAAGGAAGCTCCCTTATATATTGATGTAATTGCATATAGAATAGGGGCTGATATATCTACAATTAATAGTGTTTTAACTATTTTAGAATTAAAGGGAATAATTAAGGAATTACCAGGAAAATTATTTACTATCTGTTAATTCACACTTGGAGGTGTATATTTTGCAAAAAAATTTAGTAATAGTTGAGTCTCCAGCTAAAGCTAAAACAATAGAAAGATTCTTAGGCAAAAATTACAAGGTAGCTGCTACCATAGGACATGTTAGAGACCTACCAAAGAGTAGTCTAGGAATAGATATAGATAACGAATTTAAACCTAAGTACATTACCATTAGGGGAAAGGGACCAATTATACAAGAATTGAAAAAAGAAGCAAAGAAATCCAAAAAAGTCTATCTTGCAACTGACCCAGACAGGGAAGGAGAGGCAATTTCTTGGCATTTAGCAAATATACTGGGAATTGATGATAAGGAAAAGGTTAGAGTTGAGTTCAATGAAATAACTAAGGATGCTATCTTAAATGCAATGAAAAGGCCAAGGTCAATTGATCAAAACCTTGTTGATGCTCAACAGGCTAGAAGGATATTAGATAGATTAGTTGGATATAAGATTAGTCCTCTTCTATGGAGAAAAATTAGGAAAGGTTTAAGTGCAGGTAGGGTACAATCTGTTGCTGTTAAATTAATATGTGATAGAGAAGAGGAAATAAAGAATTTCAAACCAGAAGAGTATTGGAGTATAAAAGCAGAATTAAATAAAGATAAAGAAACTTTTATAGCAAATTTTTACGGGGAATATATAAAAGGGAAAGAAACGAAGATAGAATTAAAGAATAAAGAAGAAGTAGACAGGGTGTTAAATAATTTAGATCCTAATAATTTCTTTGTTGAAAGTGTTAAAAAAGGCAGTAAAAGAAGGAATCCCAATCCCCCATATACTACAAGTACACTACAACAGGATGCTTCAAAAAAACTAGGATTTAGTACTAAGAAGACCATGATGATTGCACAACAGTTATATGAAGGCATAAATATCAAAGGAGAAGGCTCTGTAGGATTAATAACCTATATAAGAACTGATTCTACTAGGGTATCTCCAGAGGCAGTTAAAAATGCTGGAAAATTTATTGTTGATAAATATGGGAAAAAATATTTCAATGGTGGAAATTCCTATTTAAATAAATCAAAGAAAGATTCACAAGACGCCCACGAAGGAATTAGACCAACATCCATATCTAGAGAGCCAATCTTGATAAAAGATTCTTTAACTACTGACCAATATAAACTATACAAATTGATATGGGAAAGGTTTATAAGCTCTCAGATGACTCAAGCTATCTTTGATACATTAACAGTTGGTATAAGGAGCAAAAACTTTATATTTAAAGCTTCAGGTTCAAAATTAGTTTTTGACGGATTTCTAAAAATATATAACAGTGGAGACGATGATGATAAGGATAATAGAATGCCAAATCTAGAAGTGAATGATAAATTAAATGTAAAGGAGATTATACCTAATCAGCACTTTACTCAACCTCCTGCCAGATACACTGAAGCCTCGTTGATAAAGACATTAGAAGAGCTGGGCATAGGAAGACCTA
Organism: Tissierellia bacterium; assembly: GCA_012728125.1. Taxonomy (GTDB): domain Bacteria; phylum Bacillota; class Clostridia; order Tissierellales; family Tissierellaceae; genus JAAYFT01. The sequence continues at coordinate 21,521 of JAAYFT010000207.1, forward strand.
GTACTTTTTCTCCTACAATTGCTACTATTCTGTCTAGAAATTATGTTACCCTAGAAAAACGATATTTTGTGCCTACGGAACTAGGCATTTTAGTAAATGATTTATTAATAGAATATTTTAAAGATGTAATCAATGAAGAATTTACTGCAGAATTAGAAGAAGAATTGGATGAAATAGCTGAAGGTCAATTGTCATGGGTAGAAGTTGTTAAAGGATTCTATGATAATTTTTCACAAATTTTAGAAAAGGCCGAAGAAGAAATACAAGAAATAGTGATTGAGGATGAAGTTACTGATGTTATTTGTGAGAAATGTGGCAGAAATATGGTGGTGAAATTTGGAAGATTTGGTAAATTTTTGGCATGCCCAGGCTATCCTGAATGCAAAAATACTAAACCAATCCTAGATGAATTAGATATTAAATGTCCAAACTGTGATGGAAACTTAGTAAAGAGAAGGACAAAAAACAGGAGAATTTTTTATGGTTGTAATAACTATCCAAACTGTGATTTTGTTTCCTGGGATGAGCCAGTAAAAGAAAAATGCCCAAATTGTGGTAGCTTAATGACTAAAAAGAAAAATAAGAAGGAAAATATCATTAAATGTACAAATGATGAATGTGGTTATTCACAAATCGAAAAAATATAAATAATTAAAATATTCTGTACTTTTGTAAAAGTTTGTAGTAAAATTAATTATAGGGATAATGAAGATAACAAAAAAATAGATATATTAACTTAAGGAGGAATTATTAATGGAAACTTTATTACAAAAAACAAGGAGATTAAATAAAACTTTACAAAGCTATGGTTCTGAACCTGTTTCCTTTGCTGAATTGAGCAAAATACTAAGCCGTATCTTAAGTGCTAATGTTTATATTGCCAACACTAATGGTAAAGTATTAGGGTATGAGCTATTAGAAGGTTTTGAATGTGATATTATTCAATCTGAAATTGTAAAAGAAAAGAGATTCCCAAAGAAATATAATGATGAACTATTGAAATACTCTGAAACCCATGAAAATTTAAAGGAAATTACTGAATGCGTATTTGATCAAGTGTCTCAATGTGACTACACAGATAAAGTTTCTACTGTAATACCTATTAATAGTGGGGGTAGAAGGCTAGGTACTTTAGTATTAGCTCGTTTTGGTACTGAATTTACTGAAGATGACTTAGTATTGGCAGAATATAGTGCAACTATAGTTGGTATGGAGATATTAAAAGCTAAGTCAGAAGAAATAGAAGAAGAAGCTAGAAAGAAATCAGTTGTTCAAATGGCTATAGGCACCTTATCCTACTCTGAATTAGAGGCTATGGAACATATATTTAGAGAGCTAGATGGAAATGAAGGCTTGTTAGTAGCTAGTAAAATAGCTGATAGAGTGGGTATTACTCGTTCAGTAATAGTAAATGCTTTGAGAAAATTTGAGAGTGCAGGAGTTATTGAAACAAGATCTTTAGGAATGAAAGGTACCCATATAAAGGTGTTAAATGACAAATTAATAGATGAACTTTTAAAAACAAAAGAATAGTTTTAGGCTATTCTTTTGTTTTTTATAGGACTTTGGTAGGGGATTAATATAATAGTATATTATATCCTTCCTTTTTATTGTTTTTTTAGATAAAATATTAAATAAATCGACAAATATAATTATTTTTTTTTTTTGACAATTATGAGATTTTTATGGAAAAAGGGTATAAATTGTTGTAAAATATAGTATAATTAGATTTTTTATCTAAGGGGTGAGAATTGTGAGGGAAGTATTCAATAATATTGAATTCTATAAAAAAGCCTTAGATGGATTAAGCTTAAGGAATACTGCTATTGCTCAGAACTTAGCCAACGCTAATACTCCTAACTATAAGAGAAAAATCGTAGTATTCGAAGACCAATTGAAAGCAGCCGCAGAAAAGAGAAGATTGTCTATGAAAACTACCCATGAAAAGCATATAGATAAAAGAAAAGTTAATTTTCAGCCAAAGGTATTGGAAGACAAGTCTCTTTCTAACCGAATTGATGGTAATAATGTTAATATTGATACTGAAGCAGCTGAACTAGCTAAAAATCAAATAATGTACAATGCTATGATAAATCAGGTAATAGGTGAGTTTGAAAAGATAAAAAATGTTATTACTGAAGGGAGTAAATAATTATGAGCATTTTTAGTTCAATAAATATATCAACTACTGCTTTAACGGCAGAAAAAACAAGAATAGATATCATTGCTAAAAATATGGCAAATGCTAATACCACTAGGACTACTGGTGGTACACCTTATAGAAGACAAATGGTAGTATTTGAAGAAGCTAAGCCTAATTCATTTAGTAAATATCTAGATAAACACTTAAGTAATATTAATGGACAAGGTGTGAAAATTAGCAGGATAGTAGAAGATGAATCTCCTTTTAAATTAGTCTATGAGCCAGGACACCCAGATGCTGATGAAAACGGATATGTAAGACTACCAAATGTAGATATTATGAAGGAAATGGTGGATCTAATTAGTGCTCAAAGGGCTTATGATGCCAATATTACAGCTATTAATACTTCAAAATCTATGTTGATGAAGGCTCTCGAAATTGGAAGGAGGTAGTCTAATTGAATATTAATAGGATAAACGAATATAATAAACTTCTTAATGTAAATAGTGGCCATAAATATAAGGATGACAGTATAAATTTTACTGATATTTTAAAAGATGCAATAGATAATGTAAATAAAATGCAGATAGAAAGTGATGAATATAAGAAAATGTTAGCTTTTGGTGAAGTGGACAACCTTCACGAAGTTACTATAGCAAGTGAGAAGGCTAATATAGCATTGCAAATTACTATGAGCATTAGAAATAAAGTTGTAGAAGCTTACAAGGAAATTATGAGGATTCAAATATAGAAATAGATAGAGAAGAGGTGTAATAGTGCAGGAAACAATAAATAAATATACTGCTAAAATAATTGAATATTGGAGATCCCTAGAAAAGAAGAAAAAGATAGGCTTAATTGTGACTAGTATTTTTTCTTTTTTGGTTATAACTGCACTTATTATTACATTGACCAGAACGAAATATGAAGTCCTATATAGTAATTTAAGCTTAAAGGATATGGGTCAAATAACATCAAAACTTGATGAAATGGGTGTTTCTTGGAAAAGCAGTGAAGATCAGAAGAGTATTTTAGTACCAGCTGATATAAAAAACAGAGTAAAAATTGAGCTAGCTACCTATGGTTTACCTAAAGAAGGATATACATATATGGACGCATTTAACGATATGAGTTGGACCATGACAGATTATGACAGGAGGCAGAGACTAAAAAAGGCAAAAGAAAGTGAACTAGCTTCCGTCATTTCTGAAATCGACGGTATACATAGTGCAGAAGTATTTATAGATGAAAAGGATACAACAAATTTTATACTAAGTAGTGAAGAAAACAAAACTACTGCATCGGTTTTTATAGTAAAATCGGATAGTAGACAAATATCAAACGATAAAGTTAATGCAATTAAGCATCTTGTGGCTGGCTCTGTAAATATGAATGCAGAAGATGTGAGAGTAATAGATGACGAGGGTAAATTGTTGGGAGAAGATAACCAAGACAGTCTAATAAACCAGGACTTATTTCTAGTAAAACATAGTCTAGAAAATAGGATAAACGAAGGGATTAAGAGGTTTTTAGAAAATATAGTAGGTTATGGCAATGTAGATGTGATGTCTAGTGTTAAGATAAATATGGACAGTGAAAAAACCACAATATTGGAGTTTGCACCACCGATAGAGGGAAATGAAGAAGGATTGATTAGATCCATAGAAGAAGTGGAAGAGCATATGATAGGTGGTACCAGTGGAGGTGTCCCAGGTGTTGAGACTAATGTTGAAGATTATCAAATGCTAGACGATACAACAAGCCGCTATGACAGGGTTAGTAGAATTATAAATAATGAATTAAATGAAATAAATAAGGAAATTAGTAAGGCACCAGGTCAAGTTGAAAGCGTTACTGTTGCAGTTCTAATTAATAGCGATGCATTAGTAGATGGTGAGATGACACCTGATAAGGAAAAGGAATTCGTGGATTTAATTTATGCAGCAACAGGGCTAGATACAAAGAACGTTCAAGTTAAAGCAGAAAGATTTAGTTCTAAAGTTATTGACAGAATAGTAGAAGAACCTTCAACAAACTGGCTTGCAATTGGAATAGCTGCACTAATATTACTTCTAGGATTAATAATACTTATTGTTTATATGAGAATTAGAGCTAAAAAAGCTGCTGAAGAAGAGTTACAAAAATTAATGGAAGAAAAGAGTTCAATTGAATTAGAAGTTGCAGATTTAGACTTTGAATTTGAAGAATCGAAGATGAAAGCACAAATAGATAAATTTGTTGAAAAGAAACCAGAAGCAGCAGCACAACTGCTTAGAAACTGGCTGAATGAATAGGAGCGATATATATGCAAAGAAGGCAGTTTACAGGAAAAGAAAAAGTTGCAATTTTGCTCATAGCTTTAGGACCTCAGAAATCTGCAGAGATCTTTAAGCACCTAAATGAAGAGGAAATTGAAGAATTGACTTTACAAATCGCTAATATGAGAATGGTTTCTCCTGAAGAAAAAAAGATGGTTATAGAGGAATTCTACCAGCTATGCCTGGCCCAAGAATACATATCTGAGGGAGGAATCAACTATGCTAAGGAAGTTTTAGAGAGGGCATTAGGCTCTGATAAGGCCATGGACATAATTAGTAAGCTAACATCTTCCTTACATGTTAGACCATTTGAATTTATTAGGAAAGCTGATCCCAATCAGCTTTTAAACTATATACAAAATGAGCACCCTCAAACAATAGCCTTAATATTATCATATCTATCTCCTTCGCAGGCAGCTCAAATTCTTTCTAGCTTACCCATAGAAAAACAATCTGATGTAACTAGAAGAATAGCTATTATGGATAGAACTTCACCTGATGTAATCAGGGAAATTGAAGCTATATTGGAGAGTAAGTTCTCAAACATCTTAACCCAAGACTATACAAGTACAGGTGGAATACAGGCTGTAGTAGATATATTAAACTCTGTAGATAGAGGAACAGAGAAACACATTATGGAAGAGTTAGATGCAAAAGATGCTGAATTAAGTGAAGAAATCAGAAGAAGGATGTTCGTATTCGAAGACATAATTATTTTGGACAATAGAAGTATTCAAAGGATTATTAGAGAAATCGATAATTCACAATGGGCAATTGCCCTTAAAGGAGCTAGTGAAGAAGTTAAGGAAGTCGTTTTCTCAAATATGTCTAAGCGTCTAGCTGAAATGATAAAAGAGGATATAGAATTTATGGGACCTGTACGAATACGTGATATTGAAGATGCTCAACAAAATATCGTCAATGTTATTAGAAAACTAGAAGAAGATGGCGAGATTATCACTCCAAGAGGAGGAGATGAGATTATTGTCTAATGTTATAAAATCCTTTAGAGTAGTTGAAGTAGAATCAGTAGATCCTATAATTACTGATACTTCCGTAGATAATAAGGAGCTAGAAAAAATACTAGAAGATACTTTACTAAAGGCTAAGGAGGAATATGAATCTATAATCCATGATGCAAAGGCTGAATCAAAAAAAATCATTGAAAATGCTGAAGTAAAATATGAAGAGATGATAAATGCTGCTTATACTAGGGCAAAAGAAATAATGGACCAATCTAAAGAAGAAGGCTATAAAGAAGGATATGAAAATGGATTTTCTGAAGGCTATGATAAAGGATACAAAGAAGGGAAAGAAAAATCCAACATCTTAATTAACGAAGCTTTAGAAATTAAAACCCATTATTTAGAAAAAAGGAATTCTTTATTAAAAGAATTAGAAGAAGATATTATTGAACTAGTAGTATCAATTTATGAGAAGGTAATTAATAAAAGGACAGAAGAAGACAATGAATTAATTGTATCCTTAGTATTAAATGGTATAAAAAATCTAGACTTAACCGATAAACTAACCATTATTTCCTCTAAGGAAGACTATGAAATATTAGAAATGGCAAGGCAGGAAATATTGGCAAAGTCTAGTTTTATTTCTGAATTGGAAATTAAATATGATATGTCGTTAGAAAAAGGAGATTGCATTTTAGAGACTTCTAAAGGAAGTATAGATGTAAGCATAAAAAATCAATTGGAAGAAGTAAAGGAGTTATTGACTTCAATATTAAATAATGAGTGATAATATGGCAGAAAAAATAGATTTAAGAAAGTATATTAATGCAGTTAAAGAAAAAAGGTTTATGAAATATACTGGGAAGATAACTAAGGTCACAGGTCTAACTATTGAATCTAATGGACCAATGGCTACAATAGGTGAATTATGCTATATTTATCCCCATAAAAGTAATAATCCAGTTTTATCCGAAGTAGTAGGCTTTAAAGAAGATAAAATCCTACTTATGCCCTTAGGTGAAATGGAAGGAATAGCCAGTGGTAGTACTGTCGTAGGCAGTGGCAAAAGTCTTAGGGTAAATGTAGGTGAAGGATTAATTGGGAGAGTTGTAGATGGGTTAGGTAATCCCATTGATGGGTTAGGACCTATAAAATCAGATAAGTATTATCCAGTCCAAAATTCGCCTCCTAGCCCACTAGAAAGAAAAGTAATAAGAGAACCCTTATCTGTTGGTGTAAAGGCTATAGATGGCTTATTAACCTTTGGAAAAGGACAAAGAGTTGGTATTTTTGCAGGCTCTGGAGTAGGAAAAAGTACCTTAATGGGTATGATTTCAAGAAACAGTACTGCAGATGTTAATGTAATAGGGTTAATTGGTGAAAGAGGTAGGGAAGTCAGAGAGTTCATAGAAAATGACTTAAAGGAAGAGGGGTTAAAAAAATCCGTAGTCGTTGTGGCAACCTCAGACCAACCTGCTTTAATTAGAGTAAAAGGAGCATTAGTTACTACAGCAATAGCTGAATACTTTAGAGATCAAGGAAAGAATGTAATGCTTCTAATGGACTCATTAACTAGATTTGCTATGGCTCAAAGAGAAATTGGACTGGCCATAGGAGAACCACCTGTATCTAGGGGTTTTACTCCATCAGTTTTTGCCATGATGCCAAAACTATTAGAGAGGACTGGAACTTCTGATATAGGAACTATTACTGGTCTATATACAGTCTTAGTTGATGGTGATGATTTAACAGAGCCCGTTACAGATACAGCAAGAGGGATATTAGATGGTCATATTGTTCTATCTAGGAAACTAGCAAACTCTAATCACTATCCAGCCATTGATGTACTGGCTAGTGTTAGTAGGGTAATGCCAAATATAGTGACTGAAGAACATTTAGGACTATCAAATAATATCAAGGATTTAATGGCTGTATATAAAGAAGCAGAGGATTTAATAAATATTGGAGCATATAAAAAAGGCTCAAACAAGAAAATTGATACAGCTATTGATTTAATAGAAGATATAGAAGGTTTTTTGAGGCAGGACACTCAAGCATCACCCAGTTTTCAAGAAACCTTAAATACAATGAAAAACATTGTGGATAAAATAAAGTAACTCTCAGGAGGTGAGTTTCTTTGGCAAAATATAATTTTAAACTAGAAAAAGTATTGAACTATAAGGAAAAAGTGGAAGATCTTAAAAAGAATGAATTTGCAGAAAGTAGCCACAAGCTGAATATTGAAGAAGAAAAACTACTATATTTTAATAATTATAAGGAAAGTCTACTTAATAAGAAAAGAGCAACTAATTCAGCAAGTATTGGCCAATACAAGCTATATTCCAGTTATATAGATGATTTATCAAAAAAAATAAAAAATCAAAAAAAGGTAGTAGCAAATGCCAAAGAAGAATTTGACAAGGCAAAGGAAGAGTTACTTGTGGCTATGCAGGAAAGAAAATCTTTCGAAAAATTAAAGGAAATACAATATGAAGAATATTTACTAGACATGAAAAAAAGGGAAGAAAAATTAATTGACGGTATAGTAACCTACAAAATAAATACCCGACAATAGGGGGAAAGCTTATGGATACAGCAAATACTAATGAAACTGAAAAGAGAGGACACAAATCAAGATTTATTATCATCTTGTTAATAGTTTTATTGTTGATACCCTTTGGAATCTTGGCTTTTCTATATAACAATAATCAAACATTTAAGAAAAATGCTAACGATATATTAACAAAAATGCCCGGTCCTGTAGGTAAGTATTTTGCCAATATTCCAACAGAAATGGAAAGGAATGAAAAAATCCAATATTTATCTAAATATTACTTAGAGTTAGATCCAAATTCTGCAGCAGAAAAAATCTATATAGTTAAGAAGGATGATGAAAAACTTTATATAGATCTAATAAAAAGCATGAATTCCATTTCAGTTACTAAAACCGAAGAAATAGTAAATAGGATTAGAAACATGGAATTAAGAAAAGACTTATTATTCTCAGTATATGAAGAAGTCCTTAAGGAAGAGGAGGAGAAACTTCTTTCAGAAGTATCTAGGTTTGAAAGTCAAGATATAATCCTATCTATAAGTGAAATCGAAAACAATTATAGTAATAGAGAATTTTTAAGAGTATTAGAAGAAGTAAATATAAATACTCTGGGAGAAGTCCTGTACTACATAGATACTGATCTACGTGACTATATTTTAAGTAGTTTCAATCATAACAGAAGAAGCGATATTATTGGAATTATTAATAAGAGATCTAATGAAGCCATAGAGTTGGAAGAGCTTGCAAAGGTATACGAAACTAAATCAGTGGAGCTTGCTATAGATCTATTAGGCAATACTGACTCCTATTCTATGGAAGAATTAGCTATTATATATAGCAATTTATCTATTTTAAAGTCTTCTAAAATATTATCAAATATAGAAGATGAGGGCTTTATACAGGACTTATTTTCAAGTATTATCCGATACGAGGGTTTAATAAAATCCGAAGAAAATATAACTCAGAAAATCAGTAAAGGTATTGAGTTTTTCAAAGAATACTATGAAAAAATTAATAACCTTGTCATGATCTATGACAAAATGACTCCTGAAAAAGTTGCAAAAATCGTTGAGAATATGGTGGGCAATACTAATGCTATAACTGCCATTGAATTAGAAGCAGAAAACATACTGGAATTAACTGACAGGGATATTATTATAGATGTTCTATCAAAATTAAGAAAGCAAAACCAATCAAAGATATTGGACCTATTAGAAACAGAAACTGCAACCCAGGTAACTAGGCTATTAGCAAGGCCAAATTAATAAAGAATATTATAAGAAGGAGGTGAATTAATGGAAGTCCTAGTACTAGATTTAGATTTTAATCCAAAACCTACAAAAAATCCTGTTAATAAAGATCTTAAGTCCAGTGAAAAAGACTTTTCATCAACGCTAAAGGCAGTTGAAGAAAGGAAGCAAAATAGACAAATCAAAATCTATGAAAATAAGGAAGAGTTAAAAGAAGCTTCTGCTAAGGATCTAACTCCAGTTGACGAAGAAGATGAAGTCAATAAAGAAAAGGTATTAGAGCAAGAAGAAGTAAAGACACCAATCATTTATGACAATATATTTAGAATAATAGATACAAGTGTTATAGAAGATGAAAGTTTAGTACCCTTAGAATTAGAAACAGCTCAGAAAATAGCTTCAGTTGAAAACCAAGGTTTTAACGAAGAAGATCCAATGAACATTCTCAAAGAAGAAGATTCAAAAATAGATATAGAGAAAAACCAAAGGATACTGAGGGAAGAAAACATAGAATTAGCAAATAATTTTATAGATATAGGGGAAAAAGAAACTCCAGTGTCTAAATCTGAGAACTTACAATTAGATAGTAATATTCAGGCTACTTCAGTTAAATTTCAAGAAAAGGAAAATCCTTCAGTAGATGAGTTTGTTGATTCCAGTAATAATATAACAAATAACTATATACCTAGCGCCCAAAAAATGGGCAACAAACTTGATTCAGAAACACAAACCAAATCATACAATCCAGAAATAGAGCTAGTTAATGAGGAAGGCTATGAACCATCAAATAAGGAAATAGATATAGAAGTAGATAGTCAAAATATATTTACCACAAACAAGGAGTTTATTGTTATAAAAGAAAATTCCTTAGAATTAGGAGAAACTGAAGTAGTTGATAAAAAGGACTTAATCCACCAGATTGTTGAAAAAGTAAAACTAGATTTCCAGAGCCCTAAAAATGAGATTAGGATTAAATTAAAGCCTGAAATACTTGGAGAAATGACCATGAAAATTGAAGTTGCAAAAGGAGCAATTACTGCTAAGATAATGGTTGAAAATCAAAAAACTAAGGAAATCATTGAAGGAAATATAATTCAACTGAAGGAGGAAATCAAAGATACTGGCCTTGAGATAAAAACCTTTGAAGTTTTTGTAGGTAAGGATGGAGATTTAGACAAGCACAGCTTTAATCATTTTAATTTCAATCAAAGTAACAGAAGAATAAGAATAAGGAGTTCAAATTCTAAGGCCAGTTTAAGCTACGATGATAAACTAACTGAAATTACCAATGAAGCTAGGCTCTACAAAGATGGAGGCTTAGATTTATTGGCTTAGAAAGGAGGCAATGATGAGAGTTACTAACGAACAATTAGATTATATTTATAGGTTTGATGAAGAAAATAAAAATAAGGTTAAATCAACTAGTAATAACGATTTAGACAAGAATGCCTTTTTAAAACTATTAACTGTACAATTGTCAAATCAAGACCCTCTTAATCCTATAGAAGATAGGGAATTCATCGCTCAGCTAGCCCAATTTAGCTCATTGGAACAGATGCAAAACTTAAACGCTACAATCAACACTAAATCTGAAGAGCTATTAGGTTTTCTCGATGATATAAATTCAAATCAAATCGATGCCAATGTCGAAATTCTAAAAGAGCTAATCAGCATAAGAAAAGCCATAGAAGCATATGGAATCGAAAAGAGCACTTCAGAACACTCAGTAGATGAAGTAAATACAGGTGAATAAGAGAAAAGTAGTTTTGGAGCTGATCATATGAAGAATATAAACAATAACTTGAATATAAAACGGCTAGAGAATCAATTAATCTCTACTTCTAAAGTGAAGAATAATATAAAGAGGGACAAGAACTTCGAGGAAATTTTAGAGAGTATTCAAAATAGAGACTCAGAGATTAAATTTTCAAAACATGCTGTTGAAAGATTAAGTAATAGAAATATGAACTTAAATTTAGAGGAGATAAAAAGACTAAAAAATGCCTTTCAAATGGCAGAAAGTAAAGGTGTAAAGGATGCTTTGATAATAATGGATGATAAGGCATTCATTGCTAGCATCAATAATAAGGTCATAGTTACAACTATGAATAAGGAACAATTAAAAGACAATGTTTTTACTAATATTGATGGAGCAGTAATAATATAGCCGGACCTTCTTAGGAGGCTAAATAGACTTGAACGATAGAGAGTCTATGCTGCTCATGAAAGAGGAGGTAAGAAATATATATGATGAGATCAATGTACTCAGCCGTATCTGGTCTGAGAATACATCAAGGCAAGATGGATGTTATTGGTAACAATATAGCTAATGTAAATACGGTAGGATTTAAAAAGGGACAAGTTACCTTTCAAGAAGTTTTTAGCCAAGTAGTTAGAGGTGCGTCTGCTCCAACTGGAGGTAAAGGTGGTACAAATCCCCAGCAAGTTGGTATGGGAGTTGCTATGGGCTCTATAAATACTATTCATACCAAGGGACCTGGTCAAAGAACAGATAACCCAACAGACCTTATGATAGA
>JAAYFT010000031.1 GCA_012728125.1 Tissierellia bacterium
ACCTGCTGGAATTACATGTGCAGGTGAATTAGCTAAGGAAGGCTACGATGTAACCATATTTGAAGCCTTACACGAGCCAGGTGGAGTATTAGTATATGGTATACCAGAGTTTAGGCTTCCAAAGGAAGGTGTAGTAAAACCAGAGCTTGAAAACCTAAAGAGATTAGGAGTTAAAATAGAAACTAACGTTATAGTTGGTAAAACAATAACTATAGACCAAATGTTTGAAGAAGGCTTTGAAGCAGTATTTATAGGTTCTGGAGCTGGACTACCAAAGTTCATGGGTATTCCAGGAGAAAACCTAAACGGAGTTTTCTCTGCTAATGAGTTCTTAACTAGAAACAACCTAATGAAAGCCTTCAGAACAGATTATGCAACACCTATTAAAGTAGGTAAAAAAGTTGCTGTAGTTGGGGGCGGTAACGTAGCTATGGACGCCGCTAGAACTGCTAGAAGACTAGGAGCAGAAGTTCATATAGTATATAGAAGAACAGAAAATGAGCTACCTGCAAGGGTAGAAGAAGTTCACCACGCTAAGGAAGAGGGCATCATATTCGATACCCTAACTAACCCAATAGAGATCATAGGCAATGAAAACGGTTGGGTTAAGGCAATGAAATGTGTAAGAATGGAACTAGGTGAACCAGATGCTTCAGGTAGAAGAAGACCAGTTGAAATCAAAGGTTCAGAATTTGAATTCGAAGTTGATACCGTTATTATGGCATTAGGTACTTCACCAAACCCACTTATAGCTTCTACTACAGATGGTCTACAAACCAATAATCACCAATGTATAGTTGCTGATGACTTGGGTAGGACTTCTAGAGAAGGAGTATTTGCTGGTGGTGATATTGTAACAGGAGCAGCCACAGTAATACTTGCCATGGGTGCTGGTAAACAAGCAGCTAAAGGTATCGATGAGTATATAAAAAGTAAAAACCAATAATAGATAAGCAAATAAATAAACTCTCCTAGGGGGAGTTTATTTATTTATTTTATTATGCTATAATATTTAGAGTATCTAACTAATAATGAAAGATAAGGTGATGTAAATGGAGTCCAGTCTCAACAAAAGGCATATAAGAGACCAAATAATAAAAATAGCTGGGCCAGTTTTTCTAGAGTTGTTAATGGGAACTTTATTTGGCATGATAGATATGATGATGTTAGGTAGGTCTGGAGATGATGCTACAACTGCTGCATCTATAGCCGCAGTTGGTGTTACTAATCAGCTGGTTTTCTTAGGCCTGTCCTTAGTCCAATCCCTCAATGTCGGTGGAACAACTATGGTGGCCAGATATATAGGGGCTAAAAGAGAAGATAGAATAGAATCCGTCGTAAAACACGTTATAATATTGACCCAATTGCTCTTGGTCTTGCCTATAGTTTATATCGGCATAGGTATGACGAGTTCTGCTATGAAATTCTTTGGAGCTCAACAGGATACAATCCTAATTGGCAGTGGTTATTTTAGGGTAGTTTCTTTAGGCTTTATTTTCCAATCCTTTAATTTTGCAATATTTGCAGCCCTTAGGGGTGCCGGTGATACAAAGACCCCTATGAAGATAAATATATTTGCCAATTTATTAAATGTCTTTGGAAATGCAGTATTAATATACGGCTTATTAGGTTTTCCAAGATTAGGAGTCCTTGGAGCTGGTATATCCACCTCTTTATCCTATGTTGTTGCAAGTATTTTATTGATAAGGGTAATATTAAATGAGGAGAATATAGTACACATTAAGATTAGAAATAAGTTTAAATTCGATAAAGATATTATATATAATCTAATAAAAATTGGTTTACCTGCCTCACTGGAGCAAATAGCCATGAGGATAGGAATCTTAACCTTTACAAGAATAGTTGCTTCTCTAGGTACTGTGGCCTATGCAACTCACCAAATATGTATCAATATACTTAACCTCTCCTTTACTCCAGGTCAGGCCTTTGGTATATCAGCCTCCACTTTGACAGGAAGGAGTTTAGGTGCGGAGGAGCCAGAAAAGGCAGAATTATATATAAAAACCTGTGGAAAGATTGGTGCTGTAATAGCAGCCTTAATGGGAATTATATTCTTTTTCTTTGGTGGCTTCCTTGCTAACCTATATACTTCAAACCAGGAAGTAGTAGCTGAGGCTGCAAAGGTATTAAAACTAGTTGCTTTCCTCCAGCCCTTCCAATGCTCACAGCTAATCATCGCAGGTGGCCTAAGGGGAGCAGGAGATACGGTGTGGACCTTAGTATCTACTTTTATTGGTATACTAGTTATTAGAGTAATCTTAGCCTATACCTTTGTAATGAAAATGGGCATGGGCTTATCAGGAGCCTGGCTGGCAGTATTAATAGACCAATCCATACGCTGGGTTCTTAATGTTATTAGATTAAGAACAGGCAAGTGGAAGTATATCACTATAAGATAAACAGAGAAACTATTATTACAAGTAAAAGCAAAGGGATACTAAAATAGTATCCCTTATTTATGTACACTCAAATATTGGCTTATAAACATTTATAAATCTATACCAAGTACTTTTTTACACTTCCTTATAATGTCGTTTTTCAGTTTATCTTGTCCTAGGGCCTCGCACAGGGTTAAGGCTATGTTAAGGGACTTAATATATTCTGGTTTTTCCAAATGGAATTCAGCAATAGCCTTTCCATAATATAGAATATTTAATCCATTTAAGTTTCTAGTTTTTTGACTGGCTTCAATTCCCATATTAGAAACTTGTAAAGCCTTTTCATAGTCTTTTTTCCTCAATAAAGCCCCTGATAAATTATGACATAACTTTGGATATATATCATCGCTGGTATCAGCGGAGTGGAAACAGAATTCAATTATTTCAATATACTTTTCCTTATGCTTTAACATATTCAATGTAAAGGCAATATTCATTAATATTCTTAACTCTGTTGAGGAATATACGAATGAATTGTAATTATTTAGGTCAAAGGTTGAAGTAGTCATCCTGATAGACTTTATTAGCATACTAAGAGCCTCATCATACTTTTCTTTGTTATTGTACAATGAAATAGCTTCTACTAGCAAGATTAGTTGCTTTGTAATTACTTTATAATAATTGTTTTTAGTAGATGATTGCAGAAGTTTTAATTCTTTTAATTCAACATTTAAAGTATCAAAATCTGCACTATATCTACAGTATCAGGCCATTATAAGGATATTATAGACAGGTTAAATAATCTTATTATAGCTTCCAGCAAAGAAGATATAAAAGCATATAAAAGGAATATCAAGGATGTAAAAATTAGCTCATTTGATGCAATATCAGGTTTATCAGGAGTTATAGCTTATCTATTATTTTTCAAAGACGAAGAAGATATAAGAAAACTTATAATGGAAGGCTTGTCATATTTAGTAGGATTGACTCAAGATAGAGAGGTATATGGTTATGTGGTGCCAAATTATCATATATCCTCTAAAAACCAACTATTAGATATAGAAAAGGATATATATATGAAGGGGAACTTTAATCTAGGCTTATCCAATGGAATAGGAGGAATATTAGCTGCCTTATCTATAGCTCTAATGGAAGGTATAGAGATAGCTGGACAGAGAAAAGCAATAGAGAGAATACTAGAAGATTATAAGAGATTTCATTATGTTGATAATAATGGAGCAGTTTATTGGCCTGGTATAATTAAGTTTGAAGACTATATAAGTGGGCAATGTAAAATTGATGGAAGAAGAGCAGGTTGGTGCTATGGTAGTCCAGGAATAGCTAGGGCGATGTACATGGCAGGAAATGCCATAGGTGATAAGGAAGCAATAGAATTATCACTTAAAGCAATAGATGGGCTATGTAATATGAAGGAAGAAGAGTGGATGTTGAACTCACCAACAATTTGTCACGGATATGCTGGATTGTTAACTGCTGTACAGGCCATGTATAAAGATACAGGAAATGTTAAATATAGGGAATGTGCTGATAGAATAATGGAAATCATATTATCTCTTTAATTGCATAATTTGTTCCTAATAGATGAAAATTAAAGGGATACTTAAAAAGCATCCCTTTTTATGTACTCTGAATTATTAATTGGGATCTTCTTATAAAAGAGGTAGTTAGATACTTAATTACCTCTTTTTATATTTCCCTCATAATATTCAAAGCATAGGTCCTTGCCTTTTCTTCTATATTAGGAAGCTTATTTATATCTCCCTTATGATTTGCCACTGCCATTAGGGAAAAGTAGGGTGGAAGCCTAAAGGTTTTATTCATATTTAAACTAGATATTAGCTGCTTAGCTAAGGCATCTCCACCGGAGTAACCCGATACTATAATTGCAAACATGGTTTTGTCATAGAATTTAGTCTTCCTGTAAAGGGCAGTTAGCCTATTAATAGAGCCTACTAAATTGGCAGTCAGCATATCATTATAATTTGGACAAATAAATAAGATAGAATCTGCCTCTAGGACAGCAGGATAAACTTCTTCTACAATTATACCACCATAAAAACACCGATTCTGCTTGCCAAAGTGCTTACATGTTTTATAATGGCAACCTTGACAATCCAATATATTTCCATTTCCAATATTGATTTCATTTATTTCAATTCCACTTAAATTTCTTTCTACCATATCCCACAGGGTTAAGGTATTGGAAGTATCCCTATGGCTGGAGTGTAGTACTAATAGTTTATTTTTATCTCTAGGCCTATCAGGGTAAGTGGCTAAAAACCTTTTTCCCAATTCTTCACATTGTAAGAGGCAAATATCTTCTAAAGCCATATTGTAGACCCTTTCCATGGCCTTAAAGTTTTCTAAATCCTTAGTAGCTTCTACTAAAGGCCTGCCAGTAAAACTACATCCAAGGCTATTGGCCCAAAAGGCAATGGACTGGGCATAGGTTTTAGTAAATAAGGGGAAATTGCTATGGATTAGTATGGCTCCTTCTGATCCATATAGGGAGTCTTTACCCCTTTGGTAAAGCTTTAAAAATATACTGTTTAGGTTATTGGATGTGCCTATTTCATTTAGTTCAACTGCAAATAGGATCTTTCTATTTTGCATATTAGGCAAACTTTCTGGACTATCAATTACTGTTAAATTCTCATTTCCTAAGACCTTTTCTATCATCTTATTTAAAATGGGGCTAGGCTTTTCAGGTATAACAAGTACTATATCTTTCATATTATCCCTGCCAATCTATCATAGGTTTCTTGGATCCTATTAAACAAGCTTTCAGGTAGCTTTAGTTGTTCCAACTCAATGCCTGTAGGCATGAGCCTACATCTAGCCCCCATATAAACTTCCCTTATATAGGTTGAACCATAGAACCAATCTCCCCTTATGGTGGCTATGATGGATAAGGCACCTGATGAAAGGGAAGGGGCAATATAGGGCTTATATCCAAAACTTCGTACTACCTTATTTGCATTAACGGTCCTTTCAGTCAAATAAGATGATATTTCCTCATTATAGTTTTCTATACTATCAGCTACTATCAAACCTTCTCCATGGGGGCCAAATAACCTACCTTCTTTAAGGAAAAGTATAGTATCTGGAGACTTCTCAGCATAAAAGGCAGCTCTCCCATTCATGACTCCCAATCCATATCCTATAATCTGGTCTGAACTTAAGCCTTGGAAGTCTAAATTGCCTTCACTATCCTTATTGCTTTCTAAAAAGGCCACCTTACATAGGAGGTCAACTGGGTCCGACACTACTGCAAAGATTCCTTTAAATTTTTTATCCCTTGCAAGCTTTGCATACTGGCTTATTATTTCAGAATTGGACTGAAACTGAACCATCCTTACATCCTTAACTTCACTTCCAACTGCTGGAACTCCCTTAGAGGCACAGAATATAAACATGTCACAATTAAATAAGTCATCTTCTTCAATGGTTAGGACCTTGGGGAATGTTACTTTATCAGCTGGGTCTTTTATCTGATTAAGTTCATGCTCCCATCTTTTTAGCCTATTTATATTTCTATCATAGATCCCAATTTCACTTATACAGTCACCACCTAAAAGCCTAAGTCCAATGGCCAAGGTACTACCCACATCTCCAAGAGCAATTAGATTAACCTTCCATTTGTCCTTAGTATTTTTATTGAGTAGATCTTTCCAATTGGGATAAGATGTATTAATACAGGAGACTTCTCTTTGATCTATTTTATCCAAGAGCCATTTGTCTACCTTATTGCCATAGTCAACCTCATCTAGCCTTATAAGGTTCAAACCTTCTTCCTCCATGAATAGTAGGGAAGGATTAGATATGGTAAATTGTTTTCTTGAGTTTATTGGGGGAAACCTATTTAAGTAATATATAGGCCCCTTTGTATTTTTTACTTCCTCTACTGAGACTCTGGTGAATTCCTTATATTCCAGTAGAGAGAATAGGTAATTATCTTCATATTTATAAAACTTAAATTGAGTATCCATTTTTCACCCCTTATCTATTTACAATATTTTCTAATCTCTTTAAGATTTCTAAATCCCATTCAATATAGGTAGAAGGCTTTGTATTCCTATCTATATAGAAGTTCCTGTGCAGGTCTGGATACCTAGGCAATATGATTATTTCCCTTAAACTCCTAATGTTGAGGTTTTTCTCGTTAATAGATTGATATACTTCTTCAATGGTTTTAAATATCTCCAAAGTATTTAACAGGCAAACTTCCGATAAGTTATATATAGCCTGGTTTTCAGTGTTCTTAATAAACCTAGGAGACACATAGGGGAGAATCATATTTATACTGGGTATGGTAGTAGATTCTAGGTTTTTTCTGCTAACCATGTCTCCACCTATAAAGGGATACTGGCTGCTTTCATTAAACCATAGTTTTAAATTAGGTACAAAATAGGCATAGTCCAGGTCTAAATCTTTAATGGCACCGATTTCCTTACCCTTGCCAGTTAAGATGCCTACTATAACCTTTTTGATGTTAACCCCCATCTTTCTTAGGATTGGCTCTATTACATTTATCCTATAGCCCTTATGGAGTAGGTCATCTACCAATATAATTGCCCTATTAAAGGATTTAAGGACATTGGCCTGTTCTTCTAGGGAAAGGTAGTAGGGGGAGGCTTCAATAGTAAAGTCTACTATATTTGGTTTAAATACCTTTTCCGTGTGCATGGTTTTAGTAACCGTATTGGGGATTATACAGCCATTTAATATGGATCCAAAGGGAACACACATATGAGGACCTAAAACTCTTTTCTCACCCTGTATTATACTTACTTCATTGGCCTCGCAGATTTTTTGTATTAGCTTGCTGTAGATCATATCCTTATTGTAAGTAAGTAAAAGTTCTCCAGGATAAAGTTTAGATATGGCTGCTTTTAATTTTTTTCTAGTCCTATTTATAACATTCAAAATCCTAGGATCATTGCTATAAGGTGGTTTTAACATATTTTCTATATCTAAGTTTAAGGTCATAGGGGTGTTCATATCTACCATGAATAAGGGATTATCATTGTAGACATAGTCTGTTCTTTGAAAACCTTGAAGGACAAATTGGTCTTCTACATCTGGATTTCTCTCTACTAAGAGTTTATTATTATACAATGAATAGTTGTAGTCCCTGTTAATTGCCAAAGACAGGGTCTCATTTAAGATAATTTCTATTAGGTGTTCGTTATTATTCAATGCAACAATTCCAGAGATTAAGAGGGTCCTTCCCTTAACATTTCTCCTAATAAAATCTGTTATACTGGTGTCTTTAAATTCTTCATACAACATATGTTGGCGAACCCAATAAAAGGTGGAGAAGCCTAAGAGTTCATTGTTGTCAGCATTTCTAACAAACAATATTCTATAACTAAGCTTTTTACTCAAGGACTCTAAATGCTCATAATCGATTAAGGAGCCAAAGGTTTTCCTTATTTCATCTATGGTTTTATAATCTATATTCCTAATTACGTCTATTTCTATGGTTTTAGACTGGAATAAGGTTTTGTACTGGGGTGCTTTTAAATATAGGTTATTCTCATATATATAGGATACAGCCAAGGGGTCCATGAGCCGTGAAATATCCCTATTTAAATCTATACTCTCCCTTATTTGGGTAGAGCTGATGTCTTCATACCTAGGCGGTAAGCTTAATCTGATAATATCTCCCCTAATATTACTTATACTTAATTCCAACTGTTTCTCATCATCATCTTGAGAACTACTAGTCTTCCTATCAAAAATTATATGGGGAAAGTCTAGTATGACACTATCCTTTTTATAAGCAGATGCATTTATTAAAACATCTGAACCTACTACTATATATATATCTTGGTTAGGGAATAAGGTTTTAAGCTTATCTAAATCCTTTGGATTACTTATGTTAATTGGTATATTTTTTGGAAATATGTTAATGTTCTTTTCATTGGCAATGCTCATATTGATAATATTTCTTCTTAAGGAATGGGGCTCAGTCCTCTTAGACCAAGAAAACTCGTCTACTGCCAAATATACCTGGAAGCCCAAGTCCCTTATTTCTATGGCTATTTCTTTGTGGCTAAGGGAGAAGGGGTCAAAGCTGCCTGGGAAGAAGGCGATTCTTTCTTCCTTGCCAGTATCTATTGGGCCAAAATAGAACTCATAGTCAGATATAAACTTATATATATGGTTTAAGGAAGACACATCGTTGTAAAAGATGAAATCGTCCTCTTCATCAAAATTAATCAAGGTTAGGATTTTTTTACCTATTATATTGAAAACATAGTATTTATCATCTAAAGACAATTTACTAGATTTGAACAAGGTAGATCCAATTACCCTCAAGGCTTCGCTTCTTATGTCTTGATCATAGGAGGCCATGCCAATGGCCAAGAGGCCAAGGAGTCTATTAATCCTATCCTCATTTGTTTTTTCGCCTTCATTAAACCTATTTTTGTAAGCTTGATAGTTCTCTATTGCAATGGCTATGGTGTTTAGTAATAGGATGACCACCCTTGCACTGGATACCTTGATTTTTTCTTCAAAATCGTCTATTATTTCATCTAATTCCTTAGGGGTTAAATACAATAGTAGTTGTCCTAGATAATCTGGGATAAACTTTGTAAATTGGTAGCTTTCCATTTCCAAAGCCCTTAAAAGCTCCACAGCTACATCATTTCTTTCCTCTGGGGATAGTAGGTGGAATATATTTAATAAGGTTATGCCTGCATAGTTTCTTACCCTTTCTACTGCACTGACCTTTAATAGGTTACATAGGTGCATGGCAGTATGAAGCCCCTTACTAGATGGATTTTGAACTACTTGATCATATAAGGTATCTATGTTGATTTTTTTCTTAACCCACTCAGTTGCAGTTTTTAAATTTTCTAGGAATATTTCTGAAGTCTCTCCTTCTTCATAGTTGGCATTTAAAATTTCCAAATAATTTGGAGATATATTGATCTTTTTTCCTATTATATATTTTAAATAGTTTTCAGCAGGAATCTCTGACTTTTCTAAATGAGCGATTAGCCAGTTTCTTATAGAGGCAATAAAATAAATATGTTGAGTTTTTACAAGCATTTGAGAAATCCCATCTAGGGTTGCAAGCCTAACTTCAATATTGTCCGAATCCAATTGTTTTATAGTGTACATAAATAGGGTTTGAAGCCTTTCCTCATCTAAACTTTCAACAGGTATATAATCGGTGGTTTGACATAGGTAGAATTGGGCAACTGGTGAAAGTTTTGTATAGATATTATAGTACTTGCTTATCACATCAAAGTATTTAACATAATGGCCTTCTAAGGAATTTTGGAATAAGGATTTTATCATGTTTTTTAAATTATATAGCCATTCAATTTGTGTATCTGCAATTTTATGGTCGGGGAAGAGTAGTAGGTTCAAAAATTCGTCTAGCAAGTCTTCTGAATTATCTTGAAGTCTACAAAGTGCCATGCTTTTAGGCAATTCCTTCCTATACTCTTCGTCAAATAGGGCTATTAATTTACCTATTAACTCTGCTGCTTCCTTCCTAATATCTTCTCCCCTATGGAGAAGCAGGTCTTTTAGAAAGTGGAGGGTCTTAATCTTTTGATTTTGCGTTAAATATATAGAATATTCATCGAAGATCTTAAGGAAAAATCTCAGCCTACGCCAATTTCTTTCTCCCCTGGCCATTTCTAAAATAGTATTAAAGGATACATTATCTGTCAACCTAGCCATTAGCTTAATATTATGCTCTATGGATAAATGCTTTAGGGTTTCTATGACTTCCCTTTTATTCATTAGTTCATAGGGTTTTTTGGAAGTTTTAACTAGTTTTCCAGAAAGGCTAGTATCTACTCCTAAGGATATTATATAGTCCTCAAAATCCTTTAACCTTTTATATACTTTCTTGTACCTATTTTCTTTAGCACTATCTACGTTATCTAACTTATTAAGGATTACATCAAAGGATTCATCTAAGCTAAAGATGTGCATAGTATATTTGCCATTATCTACTTTGTTTTTAACCCTAAAATCCGCATATATGAGTATAAGGGATTCAAGAGGCAGGGTTTCCAGTTCCAAATCCCAAGTGGAATGATTTGTAGCTATATGGCCAATCCTGTCCATGAAAAATCTTTTGAACCATTCCTCAGTATAATAATAGTGAAGATAGGGTACCCTATCCATTTCTTCTTCCAATACTCCGTACTTTCCTACATCATGTCCTAGACTTGCTCCTACTACTATACCTAAATCGACTGGTAGATTTAACTCATAGAGCTGCCTGCCTATATGCATGGCCAGGTGGTTTACTCCAATTACGTGATGAAGGGTGTTATGGCCTGTAATTGCCATATCTAGATGCATCAGCTCATTTATATAGCAGTTGTGAAATACTTCCTTGAAGGTGAAATATTCTTTAGTAATATTTTCATCTAACTCTTCCTCAGAGTTTAAAAAGGTAATAGGATATTTTTGAATGAATTCATCTATTTGATAAACCCCTTCCAGGGAGATGATCTTCTGTAAAGTCCTTATAAAAAATTCATATAAGGGGGTTAATTTTGGGTCAAAGCCATCTATGCCCTTATGGGGGAAGGACTTATTATTAAGCCAATTAAAAATGGAGATTAACCAGTCTCTTTGAGATATATAACTATACTTATTAAATACTTGTCCAAATAGGTCTAATAAAGAAAAGACAGAAAAGCTTCTGTCTTTTACATGGAGGTCTAATTGGCTAAGAAACTTTTCACTATCAATATATTCAGCAAGAGTTTCTTTGTATTCAACTATATAATCCTTATCCAATTCATTTTTCAAAAAGTCCCTTATTGAGTTAATCAATTTAAGAGCCTCCTTTTAATCTCTTCTCCTGTTGGACTGTTGGCTACTCCGCCTAAGGCTGTTTCTCTTAGGGCTTCTGGCATCATCTTTCCAACCCTATACATAGAATCCACTACTTCATCAAAGGGAACTAGGGATTTTATTCCTGCCAAGGCTAGATCTGCTGAAATAAGCCCATTAACTACTCCAGAAGCATTTCTAAGGGCACATGGGTATTCAACTAAGCCTCCTATTGGGTCACATACAAGGCCCATAATATTTACCAATGCAAAGGATGCAGCATGGAAGGATGCTTCAGGGCTACCACCAGCCAGTTCTACTATGGCGCCTGCTGCCATAGCAGCTGCAGATCCACATTCTGCTTGGCAACCACCTTCAGCACCAGAAACTGTAGCATTTTTAGCTATTATTTCTCCAATACCTGCAGCAGTGAAAAGCCCCATTATGACCTGCTCATCTGTTAAGTTTAGTTTTTCCTGGGCAGATAGCAAGGCGCTAGGTATTATACCAGAGGCACCAGCAGTTGGAGCAGCAACTATTCTACCCATGGAGGCATTTACTTCTGATGTAGATAGGGCCTTTGCCATGGCAGAGATGATTAAACTTCCTGTTAAGGTTTCATTAGATTTATTGTATTCTTCTAATTTTTTTGCATCGCCACCAGTTAAGCCGCTGACTGACCTTATTTCCTTGTCTAATGCAGCCTTGGAAGAATCTTTCATTATTCTTAATACATTATGCATCCTATCCATAAGGTCTTCATAGGAAGTCTTGTTTACTTTTATTTCTTTTTCTATGACTATTTCAGATATTCTTTTATTCTTTTCATTGCATAATCTTAGTAGTTCTTCAGCTTTATTAAACATTTGATCACCTCAACATGGGATTTATTCCCTTAATATAGATTATCTCTTCTGCTTCACTTATTTCATTTATTATTTTCTCTCCTATAACAGAGTCTGTTTCTACAACCATAGTGGCTATATTATCTTCCCTTGTAACCTTCATAGAGGCAATATTTATATCATTATTGGCAATAACAGAAGTAATCCTAGATATTATTCCTTTTCTGTCATAGTATTTTATTAGTAAAGTCGGATAATCGCCAGTAAATTCCACCTTATTTCCATTAATATTGGTTATTAAAACATTACCTCCTCCAATAGATGACCCAATAATGTAAGAATCCTTTTTATCCTTTGACTTAAAGACTATTTTCACAGTATTTGGATGTTGGTAACCTAAGTCTGCTTCTATAAATTCATAGGCTATACCTTGGGCCTGGGCTATTTCAAAGGAATTTCTTAAATTTTCATCAGAAGGTCCCATACCTAAAACACCAGCTACTAAGGCCTTATCTGTTCCATGGCCTTTGTAGGTCTTAGCAAAAGACCCATGTAAATAAAATATAACCCTATTGAAATCCGTACCTAAAATATCCCTAGCGATTTTACCTATTCTTGCAGCTCCAGCTGTATGTGAACTTGAAGGCCCTATCATTACAGGTCCTATTACATCAAATACTCCATAATCCTTCATTTTTATCACCTCATTTATTGTTAAATAATTATACCATCTTTATACCCATATTCCAATGATAATTAATTTAATTTATCCACCTAGTGTAATATCTTGCTTACTATACCATTCTAAGGCGTCATAAAGATGTTGAGGTTTAAAATCTGGCCAATAATCATCGATAATATAAAAATCGGAGTATACTGACTGTAAAGGTAAAAATCCACTTAGCCTTCTTCTACCACCCCATCTAATTATCAAGTCTACTCTTGAAATATCACGAGACTTTATTAACTTTAAGGGATTAGTCTTATCCTCCGTTAACAGATAAGCCTTCAAATCCCATTGCCAACCATAATTCACCAGGAAGTTAACTTTTGTGCCACCTTTTCCAAACCTTTGCCTTTTTAAGGCAAAGGGTAACAGTTCCTTAGGAAACATTTCAGACTCTGTATTTCCAAGGACTAACAAATCTGCGTTTTCTTTGGATAATAGCTTTACTGCATCAACACAGGCCTTGGAAAAAGCAAGTCTTTGGATTTTTGGTCTTTTTGTATTATCAACTGTAAATCCATAATATGTAATCTCTTTTATACCTATTTGCTCACTGAGCTTAAAAAGCTGTAGGCCTGGATCTAATCCCTTATCATATCCCTTTTCCTTTGTCATACCATGTTCTACTGCCCATCGCCTATTACCATCTGGAATAATGCCAATATGATTTGGAATCCTCATACTATACCTCCCATATATTGTTAAACTTAGTATTCCAAATGGGGTAAAAAGAATTCTATATTTTTGTATAAAGTTATCTATCACTTATCATTCTTCAGGGAATGAGTATATTTCAATACCAGATCAGTTTGATGGAAATTTGCTTAAGATAAAAAACCCTCAATGGGAAACTAGTCTAAAGGAAATCCTTTCTCTTTCTGAATCAAGATAATAGGTATGTTATCTTAATAACTATTTAACATATATAATGAACTTTTAGACAAACACCCTTTCTTTTGTTAAAATTATAGTATAGGAAGATAACAGGAAATTAGATTGGTATGGAGAGTTGGTATGATGAAAAAAATGTTTTTTTTAATCTTATCTATAGGCATGATTATCTTATCAAGCTGCGTAAATCAAAGTTATAAGAGGATAATAGCTGAAGAAGGTGTAGAATGGGGAAGAGAGACTGTTGTACTTGATTCAGCTCCATATGAAATTAATTTAGAATTGGCCAGCAGCGATATTTTCTATCCCTCATTTTATCACAAGGGATATATATATGGACATATAAAAAAGCTCCATGGGGAGGACCCCATAGATAGGAAATACCTATATAGGATAGATGTAAATAATAAGATATCGGAAACCATTAAGGAAAACATTAATTTTCTCACTGGATCAACTCCCATTGGCTTGGTTGATAACCAGGTTTATACTGTAGACTATAGCAGGGGGAATAAGATATCCCCATTAACTAATCTGTCACTATTATTAAATAATAATAGAAATTATAAGCTAGAAAACCAATATAAAATAACTTATGTTTCTGGTAGTGAAAACTATATTCTGGTTCATGAGTATAGTCCAAATAATAAATTGATTAAGACCTATATATATGATTTAATTTTAAATAAGTTATATGAAAAACTAAGTGAAAAAAAATACGGTGAAGTTGTCTATGTTAGGGATTTAAACTCCTTAATCTGGATTGACCAAGAGGATTTTAAAATTTATAAAATAAGCTTTATAAATGATCATTACGTTTTAGAAGAATATATGGATTTAGAAGTAGATGAAGGCGTAGATAGGGTAAGGGCTTATATTAACAACTGGTATGAATTAGTCCTTTTATTTGATTCAAAAATTGGAAATAGGGAAGATTGGGACTTAATGGAGACTAGAGAAATTAGAAGCTATAAGTTTAGGACTAAGGAAAATCAAACTTTATACAAAAAATCTACTGATAAAAACTTATATATGGAATATTTAGGAGACAACATCTTTCTTTCAGAAACCTTTGAAGTTTTAGGTGATTATATTGAGATAACGGAAAGGCAGGCATATCACTATAATTATAAGGACCTATATCTTATTTATTCAGAATTATTTAAGGAAAGATCCCAGCAATTTTATCCAGAAATAAATGTTATAGCAAGTAGAACTAGTAATGAAATGTTTTCCACTAGGAAGATAAAGGAAATAATCGATGGTATTCCCATTACTAAAAGAGTAATATACCAAAGAATAAAACTAGAAATAGGTAAAGAGAGATTATTAGATTAGGGGTAGTGGTAGTATGGCTAAAAAGATCTTAGTTGTAGAAGATGAATATTCAATAAATGATATTTTGACAATAACCTTAAAAAATGAAGGCTATATAGTTGAAAGCGTATTTGATGGTGAAAGTGCCTTGGAGAAAATAGATGTTTTTAAGCCTGACCTGGTCCTCTTAGATTTAATGCTGCCAGATATGGATGGATTTGAATTATGCAAAGAAATATCTAAGGACCATTTAGTTATCATGATAACTGCCAGGGACAATATTTTTGACAAAATAGTAGGCTTAGAACTAGGGGCAGACGATTATATAGTAAAGCCCTTTGAAATCAGGGAAGTTGTAGTCAGGATCAAGGCCTTGTTTAGGAGCATCGAAAAGGAAAGAACCAATTCATCTGGGGAATTTATTGAATTAGGTGAAGGAATAGAGGTTGATGTTCAGGGGAAACGAGTATTTAAAAATGGTGAAGAGGTTCAATTAAAGCGACAGGAAGCTGCCCTGTTTTTCTTCCTATTCAATAATAGGAATCGAATATTTACTAGGGCTGAACTATTGGATAAGGTATGGGGATATGATTATTATGGAGATTCAAGGACAGTAGATGTCCATATTAGAAGGATTAGGGCTAAATTAGAATGGCCTGGTATTATAGAAACAGTATTTGGTACAGGCTATGTAATGAGGTAGGGTTATGTTTAATACAATTAGAGGAAAGATAACAACTGGGATAATATTAATAAGCTTTACTATTTTAATAATAATCAATATTTTCATTTGGAAGATCTTTGAAGTTAATCTTCAAAATTTTATACTTAACGATATGGAAAAGATTAGGTCTATAGTACATTATGAACTTGAAAGACAGACCTTTAATTCAGGCCTAGTTTTAACAATATATAATAGAAACAATTTATGGTCCATTATGAACACTGCCAATCTACAGTATGATGCCTTCTTATCCTTTAATTATGAAATAGATGATTATACACAATTTGCAGGTGAAATCATAGATAAGGATAGCATGGATCAAATAATTGAGGATAGCAACAATGAGTCATCCTTGCTATATATACACAATAAAGATAATAAATACTATGCTACCTATTCATATCCTGTGTATTTAAAGGATAAATACATAGGGACTTTCGTCTTTCAAAAGGATTACCTAGGCCAGTTTTCCAATTATAAGAGCTTGATGACCAGGATAATTGTCATCCAATCCCTTCTATTTATAGTAATGATACTTATAAATTACATCTGGTTAAAAAAATCTACCTACTCTTTAAATACACTACTGGAGGGAATAAGCTCCATTGGAGAAGGGGAGTTCTCAAATAAACTGGAGGCTAAGAGCAACGACGAGGTGGCCATAATCATAAAACACTTTAATAAAATGCAGGACAAGATAGCATCACAAATGGAACACCTACAAGAGGAAAAGGTGAAAATTGAAAAATTAGAGCAATCCACTAGAAACTTTTTCAACTATGCAACCCATGAGATGAAAACTCCTATTACCTCAATAACAGGCTATGCTCAGTTATTAAGCCAGGGAAAGATAGATGAAGAAACAAAGACAAGGGCATATGAAAGGATAATAACAGAAGCCAATAGGATGAATAAGATGGTACAGAATATGCTAATTATAGCCAAGGGTAAGGAAATTGAAGAAGAACACCATGAATACATTAACCTAAATGAGCTACTGAAAAAGTTAACCAAGGAATATGATCTGATTCACTATGAAGGAAAAATAGAAGTTGATCTTGTTAAAGAAAATGTTATTATCTTTGCCTGTGAAGAAGAGATGAGAGCAATCATCTTGAACCTTCTTGACAATGCCATAAAGTATAGTGTAAATGGGAAGATAAGGGTTAGTCTAAGTTTAGATAAAAAAGCTTATATAATGGTAGAAAATAGGACCTTGCCTCTACCGGAAGGGATTCGAAGCAGTTTATTTGACCCCTTTGTTAAATATAATTATGGTGACCAAAAACAAGTTAGTTCTGGTTTAGGCCTGTATATATGCAAGGAATTGGTGAAGAAGAATAAGGGAGAAATATTTTATAGTATAAAAGAGGATAAAATCAGCTTTATAGTTGAATTGCCTATTGTAAAGGATAAACAGATAGAGCTATAGATCTATCTGTTTTATAATATTTAACAATTTGGAAACATTTAGGACCTAGTTGGTAAAAAATTCTTGTTATAATTTATTTTATTAAGATAAATCGATATAGGGATAAATGACTATTAAGTTCATGACTACTTTAAATGGGGGGATATGATGCTTAGAAAAATTGCACTTTCTGGCATGAAAGGTAGGAAAAAGGATAGCTTTATACTTGCCTTTGTAGTAGGCCTATCCTTTGTATTTACCATACTGGCTACAATCTTTCATGCCAGCTCAGAAGGAACTAAACTAGAACAAAGAACAGCCATGTTTGGATCATGGGATGCTGCATATTTAAAAAGCAATAAAGAAACAGTAGAGAAAATTAAGGATAAGTCTGAAGTTGAAAAGTTAGGGATTAGTAGGATTTTAGGAAATTCCTCCACCTTTGGTGTAGTTGGTACCATAAATGATGACCTAATGGATCTTGGGAATTTTACCATGTATGAAGGTAGGATGCCTGAAAAGGATAATGAAATTGCCTTAGAACTAAGCAGGTTAAGTTACTTTTCATCAGATATAAAAGTAGGAGACACTATACCAGTAGAAATAGTAATACCTCTATATAAAAGGGACTGGTATGAAGCAGCTAGGGAACAGGTAGTTAGGGTTATACCAGAAATAGAGGAAAGGTTTGGATTCAAAAACATCCTATACGAGATGAACAATTTTGGTATCTGGGTCCAAGAATATTATGAAAGGGTAAAGAATAGTGAATTAACTGCTCAAGATAGGTATCCAAATGATTGGTTTAACTATATATATTTTGGATTGGCCAACTCCTATAGGAGAAATGTAAACTCCTTAGAGCAGTTTGATGATACTAAGGTAGTAATTAAAACATCTTATGTTCAGATGTTTGTACCTGATGGTTATTCTTATTATCATTATTTTCCATCCTCCATGCCCCAAATAGGAGAAATAGAAGAGCCAAGTGAGACAGTTGAAGAAGTGGCTGAAGAAGGAGTAATAAATCCAGAAGAGCTGTCTATGGTAAGCCAATATGCACATATTACACGAAATATGGTAGTTACAGGAATTATTCAAAATTATAGTAATTTATGGGATTTAGGAGATGAACCTATTGCAAGTGCCTTCGTTACTGAAGAAGCAGGGAAAAAATTTATTGAAACTGGTTTTCTTTTAACTGAGGAAGTAGATGTATCAGACTTTGAAACCTTAGATAATGTCTTCATTGGTAGCAGTATTTCGTCACTGGATTTTTTCAGCAAATATGAGGGAGAATTTGAAAACCTAAGAAGGAATACTTATGCTTATCCAGAAACAGGTGGAAGTACAGAATCTACGTTAACCTATGGTATTTTGGCTGCCATATTTATAGCTACAGTTTTTGCAGTATTTCAAATATACCTAACCCAAACTAGAAGGCGTACAAGGAGGATTGCCCTGTTAAAATCTATAGGAGCTGTTAATGGGCAAATAAGAAGTGTACTTCTATGGGAAGTTGTATACCTCTTATTATTTACCCTTCCCATAAGTGCAGTTGTAGGTTTTGGGCTTTCTAAAGCCATAATTATATTTATGAACAAGTACGGAAATACGGTGCTAAATCTTCATATAGATTACACCCTAACCCTATTTGGCATAGGCCTAGGTATATTTTCAGTATTCTTAGGCATGATAGCGCCTATGATTATGTCCATGAAGGTGCCTTTAACTGGAACTATATCTACACCACCAAGGAAAAAGCCTATTATCAAGGCTAAATTAAAAACCAAGCCTGTTAATCTAAATATGAAGGTTCAGTCCTTCAGAAGGATATCCCTTAGAAACCTTAGATATAACAAGGGTAAGACCTTGCTTACAGCCAGCTTATACACCATAGCCACTACAGTCCTATTGGGATCTATATTTCTATCCTTCATATTCTTTGGTGACTATATAGATAATGTGATTGTAAAGGATAAACCTTCCTATGGATTTGAATTTAACCATGCCTTAACCAATAGGTCTATACCTGAATTTTTAAATACTATATATGAAGTTGAGGGAGTTACTAGGGTAGAGCTATATAAGGCCGGTGAGCGTGCATATATTTGGCATGAAAATATAGATAAAAACGAAGTATATAATACCTTTAGAGAGATCCTGCCTAAGAACTTAATAGAGGAGCATTTTGGCACTGAAGATAAAGGATTTGTGAATTTAAATGATGACGATTCACATCTGGTAAAAGAGGCAATAGTTACAAATCTCTATGCAATAGACGTGGAGGACCCTCTATATAGAAGATTTGAAAACTCCTTATCCATAGGCAAGTTGGATAAAGAAAAGTTTAAAACCGGCCAGGAAGTTATCTTGCTCCTCCCCCTATACCAAGAGCTTGAGGGAGAGGGCAGTATAGGCCACATATCAGAAGATATTATAGCTAATACAAATCAAAAGAATAGGATGGAGATCCTCCTAAGAAATAGCAATAAGTTTAGTCTTACCTACGATTTCCGTTATGCTGATATTTATTCTATAGATGGAAGCATATCTGTTGGGGATTCTATATACCTTACAGTACCTACTGAGGAT
Source organism: Tissierellia bacterium (assembly GCA_012728125.1). Taxonomy (GTDB): domain Bacteria; phylum Bacillota; class Clostridia; order Tissierellales; family Tissierellaceae; genus JAAYFT01. The sequence goes on from JAAYFT010000031.1 coordinate 19,748, forward strand.
GTGGTAGGTGAGACGCCGACCAACGATGCTAGGTTTCTTGAGACTAAGGTGGCAGGCATAATATATTATTTTCCTGAAAAAGGCATATGGCCCTTTGGAGATACAGTTGAGAACCCTGTAGTTATATGTTCTTACAATTTCCTTGGGCAGGCTTATCCAACTACTATCTTCGGGAAAGGCTATTTGACAGTAGAAGACTTGAATTATTTAATATCTACCCTATACCCAACAAAATATGGCAAGACCTATGTTTATATCTATATAGATAAGGATGCCAATGAAATAGATGCAGATGTGGGCTTAAAGAGAATTGCAAGGGAGAATAGTGTAAAACTAACTAACTATGTGGAGGAGAATAAAAAGATATTTGGTAAATCCTTGAATATGACTGCCATAGTGACCCTTTTAGGCATTTCAGTTGCTGTAATAACATTGATAATTCTATATAATACTACCTTATCAAAACTTGAACAGGAAAGGGAAAGAATAGGTATATTGCAGGCCTTGGGAGTAACAGAAGGGC
>JAAYFT010000208.1 GCA_012728125.1 Tissierellia bacterium
GATGAGGAATTTGAGATTCCAAAGAATAGTGATATTGAGGTAAATACTCATTGTGAAAACATAGAGGAATCTTATCAAAAAATAATAAATTTTCTAGAAGAAAATAAAGTTATATTATAGGTCGAAAACTAGGGGGACGATTATAAAATAATGGTAGGTGCTTGTTAAACAATGAGAGGAACCATTAATTGATGGGCGGTTGTTTATAAAAATGAAATGAAATATTAAAAGGTGTGATAAAATGATGCAGAGTTACTATAACCCAACAAAAATTTTACTAGGCAACAGCATAGTAATACTTAAAAGGTTATTAGTAGAATTCAGTAACAAAAATATTTTAGCATTATACAGCAATGGATTTGGAGAAAGGAATAAGGATATTGACAAACTGTTTAAAAACAGAGGAAATATATTTATTTATAATAAAGTGCAATATAACCCAGATATCGAATATATTTATCAGACTATTAAAGAATTAGAGAATTTTAATTTTGATTATATTATTGCCATTGGGGGAGGAAGTGTAATTGACACAGCTAAAGCTATATCAGCAATTAGAAATACTTCTTTCGATAATAAAGATGATTTAAGGGATATTATTGTCGAAGAAAGATATAATCACCATAATAATTTTATACCGATTATGGCAATACCTACCACATCTGGAACAGGCTCAGAAGTAACATCATGGGGGACTGTTTGGGATTTTAAAAATAATAAGAAGTATTCTATTGCTTCTTTTAGCCTATATCCTCAAAAGGCAATAATAGATCCCGAATTAACAATAAGCTTATCAAGGGAATTGACGGCAATTACAGGTTTAGATGCACTATCCCATGCTATCGAAAGTTTTTGGGCTAAAAAAACAAATGTTATTTCTAGGATATATGCTATAAAGTCTATTGAAATAATAACAGAAGCATTGCCAAATATTCTCTATGATCTAAGTAATTTGGAGTTAAGGGGACAAATGGCACTAGGGAGTTTATATGCTGGACTAGCTTTTAGCAATACTAAAACTACTGCTTGTCATTCTATATCTTATCCATTGACTATGATGTACGGTATTCCCCATGGCATAGCAGTTAGTATGACTTTAGGGAAAATTTTTGATATAAATAAAAAACATATAGTAAATGTAGATGAGCTAGTAGAAGTTTTTAAAAAGAGAAATGTTAGGAGTTTAGATAATTTTATTAAAAAGATATTTGAAATATCTAACATTAAACATAATCTAAAGGATTATGGAGTAAAGAAAGATCAAATAGCAGAAATTATATCAAGCTCATTTACAAAAGGAAGAATGGATAATAATCCAGTAGATATAACAAAGGATCAATTAGAAGATATACTTATTGATTTATTATAGGAGGGATAGTATGAAAACAGTTTATATTGCTATGAGTGCAGATATTATTCATCATGGACATATAAATATAATTAAGGAAGGAAGAAAACTTGGGAACGTAATTGTAGGTATACTGACTGACGAAGTAATTGCAAGTTACAAAAGATTTCCACTATTAAATTTTGAGCAAAGAAAGGAGATAATTTCTAATATAGCTGGAGTATCAAAAGTCATCAAACAAGATACATTAGACTATACACCAAATTTATTAGCAATTAGGCCTGATTATGTTGTACATGGGGATGATTGGAGAGAAGGACCACAAAAACATATTAGAAAAAAAGTAATTGAAACTTTGAAAGAGTGGGGCGGCGAATTAGTAGAGATTCCATATACCGAAGGTGTTTCAATCTCATTATTAGATGAAAAGTTACAAGAAATAGGAACAACTCCATATATAAGAAGAGGAAAATTAAGAAAATTATTGTCGTTAAAACCTATGGTGAGAATATTAGAAGCACATAATGGATTAACCGGGTTAATAGTAGAAAAAACAAGGGTTTCCTCAGGAGATAAAATTAAATCTTTTGATGGAATTTGGATAAGCAGTCTATGTGATTCCACTGCAAAGGGCAAACCTGACATAGAGCTAGTAGATTTAACTTCAAGGCTTAATACTGTCAATGAAATCTTAGAGGTAACCACAAAACCCATAATATTAGATGGAGATACTGGGGGTAAAATTGAGCATTTTATATATACAGTTAGGAGTTTAGAAAGATTAGGGGTTTCTGCTATTATTATAGAAGATAAAGTTGGATTAAAGAAAAATTCATTATTTGGTACAGATGTTGAACAAACACAAGATTCTATTGAGAATTTTCAAGCAAAGATAAGAGCAGGGAAAAAGGCACAAGTTACTGATGACTTTATGATAATAGCAAGAATTGAAAGTCTTATTTTGAAAGCTGGTTTAGATGATGCTATTAAAAGGGCTAAGGCATACATAGAGGCTGGTGCAGATGGGATAATGATACATAGTAAAGAAAAGAAACCAGACGAGATTTTAGCCTTTTGTAGAGAGTATAATAAATTTGAAAATAGGGTGCCCTTGGTTGCAGTACCCACTAGTTATAATTCTATTAAGGAGGACGAGCTAGCTGCCGCTGGTGTCAACATGGTAATCTATGCAAATCATTTGATAAGAAGTGCATATCCAGCTATGGTAAAAACTGCTGAAAGTATCCTATTAAATGAAAGAAGTCTTGAAGCTGAAGAATATACCATGCCTATAAAAGAAATTTTAACACTAATTCCTGGAGGTAAATAGAATGATAAGTCCAAAGTATTTCTTTGAGGAATTAAATAAAAATGGAATCAACTTTTTTACTGGGGTTCCTGATTCATTATTAAAGGAGTTTTGTTCTTATATTTCAAATAACACTGTTGGCAATAGTCATATTATAGCGGCAAATGAGGGGAATGCACTAGCGATAGCATCAGGTTATTATCTATCGTGCGGGAAGCCTGCATTGGTTTATATGCAGAATTCAGGTCTTGGTAATGTTATTAATCCACTATTATCCTTAAATGATAAAAATGTATATGACATACCTGCTTTATTATTAATTGGTTGGAGGGGAGAACCTAATAAAAAAGATGAGCCTCAGCACATTAAACAAGGTGAAGTTACTTTAGATTTACTGGATGCAATAGGTGTAAAATATTATTTATTAAATGAACAATCTGATGATTCTATGGCAGAAGAAGTAATAAATCAAGCTATTGAATATATGGAGGAGGAGAAGGAACCGGTAGCAATAATTATATCAAAAGGGACTTTCCAAAAATATGATGGTGATGGTTTTAGTGAAGGAAATATTAAGTTAACTAGAGAGAGCTATAGAGGTTTTGTTAAACAATATAAATGAAGATTATATTATTGTGTCTACAACAGGCAAGACATCCCGTGAGCTTTTTGAACTTAGGGAAAAACATGGTGAAAGCCATGAAAGGGATTTTTTAGTAGTTGGTTCTATGGGACATGTATCATCAATTGCTCTTGGAATAGCTTTGAATAAAAAAGATAGAAGTATATATGTATTTGATGGAGATGGTTCTTTCATTATGCATATGGGTTCTGTAGCAGTTAATGGGCAAGCTAAAATTGAAAACTTTAGACATATAGTATTCAATAATGGTTCTCACGAATCGGTTGGTGGACAACCTACAGTAGGTCAAGTTATTAATATTACAGATATTGCAAGGGCTTGTGGATATGATGTAACTTATTCTGTAGGCAATGAGGAAGAACTGGAAAAAGCAATCAAGGATATTGCAGGCTATAAAGGGAAGGTACTGTTAGAAATCAAAATAAAAAATGGTTCTAGAGTTGATTTAGGGAGACCGACAATTTCTTTGAAAAAAATGAAAGATGACTTTATGGAACGAATAAATAGATAAGGTGTGTGTAAAATGAAAGCAATTATACTCAATTCAGGGATTGGCAAAAGAATGGGAGAATTAACAAAAAATAGACCAAAAAGTTTAATTATGTTAAATGGTTCGGAAACTATCTTGCATAGGCAATTAAGATTATTAGAATCTTATGGGATTAGAAATATAATAATTACAACAGGTCCACATAGAGAACAAATCCTCAATCATGTTGAAGAAAAATTTTCTGGCTTAAATGTAGAATATGTTTATAATCCATTATATGATAAAACCAATTATATTTATTCAATGAATTTAATTAATAAAGATTTAATAGATGATGATATATTATTATTACATGGTGATTTAGTTTTTGAAGATAGCATATTAGAAAAACTGTTAAATTCAAATGATTTAAATTCAGTATTGGTGAACAAAATAATTTCTTTACCTAAAAAAGATTTTAAGGGAAGGGTTATGCAAGACAGGGTAAAGGAAATATCAGTTAACATATTTGATTCTAATTGTTATTTATTAATGCCATTATACAAATTTAATCGAGATGATTTTCTATCATGGATGAATAGAATTAATAAGTTTATAGAGAAAAATAAAGTTAATGTATATGCTGAGGAAGCTTTAAATGAAATATTGGATGAAATAATATTAAGTTGTACTTATTATGAGAATGAATTGTGTGGAGAGATTGATACGTTAGAGGATTTAGCAAAAATAGAAAAAATATTAGAAGTTTTGAAATAAACTAGAAAAACAGCTTAAGCTATTTCCATCATGTATTAAAGATTAGGAGGTAGGAAATGTCAGAAGCTAGGGATAAAATAATAATGTTTGGTGCTAGTAATGGAGGAAGACTATTTATTTCTTATGCAAATAAGAGTAAAAAGTATGAAATATTGGCAATAGCTGATAATGACGTATCAAAACAAGGAACTTATTTTCACGGGTACCCTGTAATTGCACCAGCTGAAATATCAAATTATGAATATGATTATATTATGATAACGAGTATATTTGTGTTGCAAATTCAGGATCAGTTGATAAATGAACTTAAAGTAGCTAAGTCAAGAATTAAGGCAGTACCCAAAAATATAATTGGTAAGGCAAGATCACACAGACCGTTTAATGATAAAAATACAATAGATTTAGCAAAACGCACTTTATTGTTTATCATTGATTTGTTTGATGCAAATGATATTACTTACTTTATAGATTATGGTACATTGCTTGGAATAGTGAGAGATGGAGATATAATCCCTTGGGATGATGACATAGATATTTCTGTTTATTCTCATGATATGAATAAGATAATTTCGCTTTTAACTGATAATACAGAAAAATTTCCACTAAATGAAAAACTAGAATGGGAAGGAAACATTTCATATAAAAGTAATGGACTATTAAATTCAATTACAATGACTTTTAATAGTAATAATGATTTAGGAATCAAACATTTCACTATAGATATATCAGCTAACCATTTTGAGGATGGTTTTGCATACCAAAGCGTATCCTATGCTCCAGAGCGTTTTTTCAAATCTGTTCAGCATATTAATTATATGGGAAGAATGGTGTCTGTTCCATACGATTATGAAGAGTGATAGTGTCAAGTAATTGTTTGAAAACAAATAAAAAATAATTTTCAAAATAATATTAGAATAATAACTCCATAATCATATAATGTAATAATTTGTAATTTTAATTTTGCTTTACCTTAATAAACCTAAGTTAATAGGCTAATTTATA
>JAAYFT010000209.1 GCA_012728125.1 Tissierellia bacterium
CAGCACTAAATTCAAAATTTTAAATACATATAAAGAAAGGAGAATAGTTATGATAACAAGTGTAAAAGACATCTATAAAGATACTGACAAATACTTAAATCAAGAAGTAATAGTTGAAGGTTGGATAAGAACTTCAAGAATGTCAAAAACCTTTGGCTTTATAGAATTAAATGATGGGACTTTCTTTAAAAATATTCAAATAGTATTTGAAGATAGTCTTCCAAATTTTAAAGAAGTAGAAAAGCTTCCAATAAGTTCATCCATTAAGGTTAAAGGCCTATTAGTACCTACTCCCCAGGCTAAACAGCCTTTTGAGATCAAGGCTACTGAAATTGAAGTAGAGGGATATTCAACTTCTGATTTTCCATTACAGAAGAAAAGACATAGCTTCGAATATTTGAGAACTATTGCCCACTTAAGGCCAAGGGGAAATACTTTCAACGCTGTATTTAGGGTAAGGTCTCTACTAGCATATGCAATTCATAAATTCTTCCAAGAAAGAGGCTTTATCTATGTTCACACTCCTATTATTACTGCTTCCGATGCTGAAGGAGCAGGAGAGATGTTTAGAGTTACGACTTTAGACTTAAATAACTTACCTTTAACTGAAGATGGAAAAGTAGATGATACAGAGGATTTCTTCGGTAAGGAAACTAACTTAACCGTCTCTGGCCAATTGGAAGCAGAAGCTTATGCTTTAGCCTTTAAAAAGGTCTATACCTTTGGACCTACCTTTAGGGCAGAAAATTCAAATACAGCAAGGCATGCTGCAGAGTTCTGGATGATAGAGCCAGAAATTGCCTTTGCAGACTTAAAGGACAATATGAAGTTAGCAGAGGATATGATGAAATATATAATAAAATATGTAATGGATAATGCCAAGGAAGAGATGGAATTCTTCAGCACCTTTATTGATAAAGGTTTAATCGATAGATTAGAAAATGTAGTTAATTCCGATTTTGGTGTTATAACTTATACAGAAGCAATTGAACTTTTAAAGAAATCTGGAGAAAAATTCCAATTCCCAGTAGAATGGGGTATGGACTTGCAAACTGAACATGAAAGATATATTGCTGAAAAAGTATTTAAAAAACCAGTATTTGTTACAGACTATCCTAAGGATATAAAGGCCTTTTACATGAGATTAAATGATGATGGAAAAACTGTAGCAGCAATGGACCTATTAGTACCTGGAGTAGGGGAAATCATAGGAGGTTCTCAAAGAGAGGAAAGGTATGACATACTTGAGAAGAGAATCATTGAAAATGGAATGGAACTTGAGGATTATTGGTGGTATTTAGAATTGAGGAAATATGGTGGCACAAAACATGCTGGATATGGACTAGGGTTTGAGAGAGCTTTAATGTATCTAACAGGCATGTCTAACATAAGAGATGTTATACCATTCCCAAGGACAGTAGGTTCAGCAGAATTCTAAAAAGTCCTTGATTTATATGAAAAATTTGGTTATAATTGAATTTAAATTAATAAATACTATGAGAGGAAGTAGTAGACCCCATATCAATTATAGAGAGCTGTCGGAAGGTGGAAGACAGTATTGATTAAGGTTGAACTCGTCCTTGAGTAACTAAGGTGAAATCAGTAGCCTTAGTCGGTAAATGCCGTTATATTTTGAGTGGCTATTAGCAATTAGAGTGGTACCGCGGAATTAACCTTTCGTCTCTATTTTTTGGGATGAAAGGTTTTATTTTTATCTAATTCAGTATAAAAAGTAGAGGAGGTAGAATCGTGAGAGAATATAGACCAAATGAAATTGAAAAGAAATGGCAAGCAATCTGGGAAGAAAGAGAACCCTTTAAGGCTTCCAATAATTCTGATAAACCAAAATTCTATGCATTGGTTGAATTCCCTTATCCATCAGCAGAAGGTCTACACGTAGGCCATCCAAGACCTTACACTGCCTTAGACGTTGTTGCCAGAAAAAGAAGAATGGAAGGATACAATGTTTTATTCCCAATGGGTTGGGATGCCTTTGGCCTACCAACTGAAAATTTTGCTATAAAAAATAAAATTCATCCTGCCATAGTAACAAAGAGAAATATAGATAGATTTAGGGCTCAGTTAAAATCTATAGGTTTTTCCTTTGACTGGTCAAGGGAAGTAGATACTACTGATCCAAATTACTATAAATGGACCCAATGGATATTTTTGAAATTATTTGAGAAGGGTCTTGCTTACAAACATGAAATGCCTATAAATTGGTGTCCATCCTGTAAGGTAGGATTAGCTAATGAGGAAGTAATACAAGGCAATTGTGAAAGATGTGGTGGAGAAGTAGTTAGAAAAGTAAAAAATCAATGGATGCTTAAGATAACAGAATATGCTGATAGGTTAATAGACGACTTAGAATTGGTAGATTATATTGAAAGGGTAAAGATACAGCAAACTAATTGGATTGGGAGATCTGAAGGAGCAGATATAGATTTCCAAATAGCAGGAAAGGAAGACAAACTTAGAGTATTCACTACAAGACCTGATACTTTATTCGGCTCAACCTATATGGTTATTGCTGCAGAGCACCCATTAATAGAAAAGTATAAAGATGAAATAGAAAACATAGATGAAATAAGGGAATATCAAAAGGAAGTAAGCAAGAAATCTGATTTTGAAAGAACAGAGCTATCTAAAGAAAAAACTGGAGTGGAGATTAAAGGCATCAAGGCCATTAATCCAGCCAATGGCAGGGAAATTCCTATATGGATTTCTGACTATGTTTTAATGACCTATGGAACTGGGGCTATTATGGCTGTACCAGGACATGATACTAGGGACTGGGAGTTTGCTAAGAAATTCAACCTTCCAATTATAGAAGTCATCAAGGGTGGAGATATAGAAAAAGAAGCCTATACAGATATAGAAGAGGGAGTAGTAGTTAACTCAGACTTTATAAATGGCATGAATCCAAAGGATGCAAAGGAATATATGATTAATTGGCTAGAAGAAAAGGGTCTAGGCCAAAGAAGGGTTAACTTTAAATTAAGAGACTGGGTATTCTCAAGACAGAGATATTGGGGTGAGCCTATACCTCTAGTACACTGTGACAAATGTGGATGGGTTCCTGTACCGGAGTCTGAACTACCAGTTCTATTACCTGACGTAGAGAACTATGAACCTACTGATACTGGTGAATCGCCTTTAGCAAATATTAGAGACTGGGTAGAGACTACCTGTCCAAAATGTGGGGGACCAGCTGAAAGGGAAACTGATACCATGCCTCAATGGGCAGGTTCATCATGGTATTTCCTAAGATATTGTGACCCTCATAACGACAAAGAATTGGCATCCAAAGAAGCATTAGAATACTGGTTGCCAATAGACTGGTATAACGGCGGAATGGAACACACCACTTTACACTTATTGTATTCTAGATTCTGGCATAAATTCCTATACGATATAGGAGTTGTACCAGGACCTGAACCATATGCAAAGAGAACCTCCCATGGTATGATACTTGGAGATAATAATGAAAAAATGTCAAAATCAAGAGGAAATGTGGTTAACCCTGATGATATAGTTAGAGACTATGGGGCTGATACCTTAAGGGCCTATGAAATGTTTATAGGAGATTTCGAAAAGAGCGTACCTTGGTCAGAAAATGGTGTTAAAGGATGTAGAAGGTTCTTAGAAAGGGTTTGGAAACTTCAAGATATATTAGTTGAAGGGGAAGGATACACAAAAGAGCTTGAAGGTAGTATCCACAAAACCATCAAGAAGGTATCTGAAGACTTTGAAACATTGAAATTTAACACAGGTATTGCTGCCTTGATGTCTCTTTTAAATGAATTTAATGACCATGGAAGCATTAAGAAGGAAGACCTAAAGACCTTCCTAATACTACTAAATCCTGTTGCCCCCCATATAACAGAAGAAATTTGGCAATCTATAGGCTTAGAAGGATATTTACATGAAGCAAGCTGGCCAAAATATGACGAAGAAAAGATTAAAGACGATGTTATAGAATTGCCTATACAGGTTAATGGAAAGGTTAGGGGGACCATAAAGGTTAGTGTAGACGAACCTCAAGATAAAATAAGAGAAAAGGCTAAGGAAGATCCAAATATAAGTAAGCATTTAGAGGGTAAAAATATCGTAAAAGAAATATTTGTTCCAGGAAAGATATATAATATAGTAGTAAAATAGATTAACTAGTATAACAATCCTATATGTAAATATAGGATTGTTTTTTATCTATAATATTGAGAATGAAAAGTATTAATTGAAATGAATTGGTAATTGAAAAACTAAAGTGGGATCATCTTTAACTTTATATGAAAGAACAGAATTACCTTGTAAAAAATATGGTTTTATGGAATAATAAACTTTGTATTACTAAAATTAATATAAGGGGGATCAAAAATGGAAAAAGTAAAGATAATAACAGACAGCACAGCCTATATAACAAAAGAATATGCAGCACAGGAAAAGATAACTATGGTTCCATTAAACTACATTTTTGGCGATGAAATGGGGAAGGAACCTTTCCCAGGTGAATTTAGGGATTTTTTCGAGAAACTTAAAAACACAAAACTTTTTCCTACAACTTCACAACCTTCAGCAGGTGATTTTTTTCAAGCCTTTGAAGAAGGTTATGAATCAATAGTAGCAATTCTTTTGTCTTCTAAGTTAAGTGGTACTTATAATAGTGCAGTACTTGCCAAAAATATGTTAGATAACAAAAGAATTATTATTATTGATTCATTAAATGCAGCAGCAAATCTAAAGTTTTTAGTTGAGGAAGCAGTTGGCCTGGCCAAGGAAGGAAAAACTGCGGAAGCAATAGGGGACCATCTAAATAAGATGAAGGAAAAAATGTATGTTTATCTAACTAC
>JAAYFT010000032.1 GCA_012728125.1 Tissierellia bacterium
AAGGACGAAGGTAAAGATATATTCAATTATTTTAAAAATGGCATAAATGTTGATACTTCATATTCTCAAATATATAAATTTTTCTCGTATTTACCATTAGTAGTAATAGTGGTGTTATTTATAGATATGCCTAAGGCAATATTGATTTTTTTAAGCTCCATAGTTTTTAATACATGGCTTTATAATCTTAACAAGAAGAAAATATACGCAGAAATGGAGACCTTTGCATATTTGGGCAAGCTATTAAAAGCTGCCCAAATGATAAGTAGACAAGATGTAAAAGGTATTGATATGGGTCAAGATAAGTTAAAAGACATGCTAAAAAGGGTAGATAGGGTAAGGAAAAACATAAGAAAACTTAGTTTCAGTGAATCTTCAGGGTCTGAAAAGGAAATGCTTGCACAATACTACAATATGCTTTTATTAAGAGAACCTAAGATATTTTATAAAACTGTAGATTTATTGAATAAGCATAAGGAAGATTTTTACCAAATTTATATTCTAATAGGAAAGATTGATGCTTATATTTCAATAGCATCCTATAGGGATGGGCTAAGATATTATACAGAACCAAATTTAATAGAGGATAGGAATAAAACCTATATAATGGCTGAAGAAATTTATCATCCTCTTATAGAGGATCCAGTGCCATATTCCTTCGAATTAAATAATATGGGGGCCTTAGTCACAGGTTCAAATGCTTCAGGCAAATCTACATTTTTAAGGACCATAGGCATAAATTCAATTTTGTCTCAGACCTTATATATAGCCTTAGCAAAAAACTTTACTTCAAGTTATTTTAAACTTCTAACTTCCATAGGAACTACAGATAGTATAGTGGAGGGGGACAGCTATTTTATGGCTGAAGCCAAGTCACTTAGGAGGATCTTGGATTCTTTGAGCCCTGAACAGCCAGTTTTGTGTATTTTAGATGAAATATTTAGGGGTACCAATACAGCAGAAAGGATAAGTGCAGCAAAGGAAGCACTTAACTATATGATTGAAAGAAATTGCTGTGTAGTAGCTGCAACCCATGATTTAGAACTAACAAATTTAGTCAATGAAAGATATAAAAATTATCATTTTAGGGAGCTCATAGAGGAAAATGATATTAAATTTGACTATATATTAAGACATGGGCCATGTACTACAAGAAATGCCATAGCCATTTTAAAATATCTGGGATATCCAGAAGAAATATATGAAAAAGCCATGGAAAGTGCTGAAAGTTACATGGCTGGCAGTGTATAATAAATAGGCAGATAGATTTCTATCTGCCTATACTTATGCTACAATTTGTACAAGTTTTTCTCTGTATATATTGATCAATTCTTCTTCCGTTACATCCCTGCTAGGCTTATCAAATACAACTCGTCCTTTATCTAGCATTATTATCCTGTCAGAATACTCTATTGCATCTCTCATATTATGAGAGATCATTATGGTAGTTATGGAGTATTTCTCAATTAACTCCTTAGTCTTTCTCATAATTAGATTTGATGTTTTAGGGTCCAAGGCAGCAGTATGCTCATCAAGTAATAGTAAGTCAGGATATTTCATAGTTGCCATGACCAAGGATAGGGCCTGCCTTTGACCACCGGATAAAAACTTTACTTGGGTATTTAATTTGTTTTCAAGGCCTAGATCTAACTCCTTTAAAAGACTTACATACTTATCTATATTATTCTTCTTAATCAACTTTTTCAAAGAGAACTTTTCTCCTTTTTTATCTGCCAAAGCCATATTCTCTAAAATAGTAAGGGAGGGAGAAACACCCATGGAGGGATTTTGATATACCCTACCAATATTAGCAGCTCTTTTTTCTTCTTTTAATTGTGTAATATCCTGGTTATTTAGAATTATTTCACCTTTATCTGAAGGTATGCTTCCACCAATGATATTAAGGAGGGTAGATTTACCACAGCCATTAGGCCCTATTATGGCAGTACATTTATTTTTTTCTATTCTTAGGTTGAAATTCCTAAAGATATTTATCTCATTATCTGTATTTTTGTTAAAACTCTTTGATAGGTTTACTATTTTCAACACTTTCTTTTCCCTCCTTCTTTCTAAATATACTAAAGATATCTATGGCAAAGTTGTTGTAAGAAATAAATGCTATAACGATTATTGCGTTTATGGCCTTAAGGTCATTTGGATTTAGACCCAAATCTATGGCAACTCCACCGATGATCTTATATATAACTGCTCCTATAATGGCCCTAGTAGTGCCTTTAATAAAATTGGAATTCTTTTTAATAGTATCTCCTATGATTATGGAAGCAAGGGCTACAACTATGATGGAGCTACCCATGGTGATATCAGCAAAGCCTTGGTATTGAGCCATTAAGGCTCCACTTAAAGCAACTAGTCCATTAGATATCATTAACCCCATTATCTTGTATTTGTTGCTATTTTCACCTAAGGATTTAACTAAGGCCTCATTATCTCCTGTTGCAGTTAATAGATAGCCTATTTCTGTTTTTAAAAAAAGGTCCATTATAACTTTTATAGACAATACTATAATAGCTAATATCAATATGGTAAGGCCTAGGTCATATATGGAACCGTAGCTAAATAGGGGAATATTAGACTTACCATTTATTCTTAAATTGATAGAGTATAAGATGGTCATGGTCAAGATCCCTGATAATAAGGGCTTAATTTTTAGTTTTGTAAACATTATAGAGGTTAATAGTCCAGCCAGGGTACCAAATAAGAAAGCCATTAAGGTACTTATTAAGGGATTAACTCCCATAGAAATAAATTTGGCAAATACAAAGGCACCAAAGGGAAATGTACCTTCTACAGATAAGTCTGCAACATCAAGTAGCTTATAAGTTATAAATACTCCTATGGCCAGTACTGCAAAGATTAGCCCCTGTTCAATAGAAGTCATTAATAATGTCATATTTATCCCACCATTCTAAACTTAAGTTGTATTAATCTTCAATTTTTACAGCATCCTTAAATACAGGATGATTCTTATCTAAGCCTAATGCATTTAGTGTATCTTCATTAAATACCTTTGTAGTGTTTTTAGCTGTTTCAGAAGGAATATCAGCAGGTAGTTTACCATCTACTAATATTTCCTTAGCCATTTGGGCTGATTGCTTGCCCAGTTCGTAGTAGCTAATACCATCTGTAATTAAGATACCAGCTTTTACATGGGAATCTTCACCTGCCACTGTAATCATCTTATTTTCTAAGGCTTTTTCAGATACTAGGTATATGGCAGATGCAACCATGTTATCTGTAATAGTATAGATACCATCTACTTTTTTAACTAAAGAATCTAGGGCCTGAGGAATATCATTTATAGTGGATATACCAACGGATACAATCTCTAAACCAATGTTAGCACCAATTTCTTCAGCCAATTGTACCTGTATTTGGGAATTGGCTTCATTTGTATTAAAGATAATTCCTACTTTTTCTATTGATTCATCTAGGTCCTTAAATAGTTGTAATTGTCTATCCATTGGACTTAAATCTGAAGTACCTGTAACATTTGCTCCAGGCTTTTCCATAGAAGCTACTAGCTCTGCCTCTACAGGGTCTGTAACAGCACTGAATATTATCGGTATATCACCAGTAGCTTGCTTAGCAGATTGGGCAGCAGGAGTAGCTATGGCATATATTAAATCTACTTCATCCCTTGCAAACTTCTGTGCAATACTTAGAGATGTTGGAATATCTCCTTGGGCATTTTGGTAATCTATTTCTACATTTACACCAAGTTCTTTTAAGCCATCTTCAAATCCACGACGGGCATCGTCTAAAGCAGGGTGTTCAGCCAATTGACTAATACCTACTTTGAACACTTTATCATTTGCTGTAACTGTGTTTTCGTTGCTACCACTTGAACTACAACCAGCAAAAATCACCATACTTACCATTAATAAAGAAACTAATTTTACAATCTTCTTTTTCATTTCAATATCCTCCTTTTATTTTTATTAGTACAGGAGAATTAGATAGATTGAATGCCTAGGCTAAACTAGGGTGAAGATACACTCGGTCGTGCAAATTCGGTTCTCGTTGCGAATGACCTACCTACAATTTGCTTCGCAAATTGGGTTAGGTCAACTTTAGGTCATAAAAAAATCTTTCGTTCCTATAAATTTAGCTAATAGCTATACTT
>JAAYFT010000033.1 GCA_012728125.1 Tissierellia bacterium
AAATGGGTAGGACAAAGCCTATAGGTGAGTATCTTATCCCGCATCCAAAGCGTTATTTGGCTTGAGTTGTATTTTCTAAAGAAAATACAAAAAGAGTGGCACCGCGGGTAGATACTCGTCTCTTAATTTGAGACGAGTTTTTTTAATTCAATTTGTTAATAAAGGCCTTTATTAATCTATAATCTAATAAAATATTAAAGTCTATGATACAGAGAGTAGTTATTGGAGAGAAACAAGTACTAAAGAATATAAACCTGGAAATAAAAGAAGGAGAGGTTGTTGCCCTCATAGGACCTTCCGGTTCTGGGAAAAGTACCCTTATAAGGTGCATCGATTATTTAGAGGAGGCAACATTTGGAGAGATATATATAAATGGGAAAAATATAGCCAACTCAGGCAAAGATATAGATAAGATTAGGCAGAATATAGGTATGGTATTTCAACATTTTAATCTATTTCCCCATAAAACAGTTCTTGAAAATATCACCTTAGCTCCAATACTAACAGGGAGAATGTCTAAAAAGGAAGCAGAGGACAAGGCCATAGACCTACTAAAAACTATGGACTTGTTAGATAAGAAGGACACATATCCAACGTCCTTATCAGGTGGGCAAAAACAGAGGATAGCCATTGCCAGGTCCCTTGCTATGGAACCAAAAATAATGTTATTTGATGAGGCTACATCAGCACTGGATCCAGAAATGGTTGGAGAAGTACTGAAGGTAATGAAAGACCTAGCAGAAACAGGTATGACCATGGTAGTGGTAACTCATGAAATGGCCTTTGCAAAAGAAGTGGCAGATAGGGTAATTTTTATGGCTGAAGGGGAGATAATTGAAGAGAATACTGCAGTGGAATTATTTGAAAACCCACAAAATCCAAGAACAATAGAATTTTTGTCTAAGGTATTATAAGTCCAACTGCAGCTTAAAATTTATATCATATATTATCAGATGTTTCATAGGATGATAGCCAGTTTGTCTTTTTATTATAAATTATAAATATTATTGAGCTGATAGACCATGTTAAAGGATAGGCCCAGTAGACCACCCTAATATCTGGTATAATTCTAACCATAATAGTTATATAGCTTATCCTTATAAGACACCAGCTAATTAACATAACATACATGGGAATCTTGGTTTTTCCAGCCCCGCGAAGTATACCAGAAAGACAATGGGAAAGTGACAGTAAAAAGTAAAATAAGCTTGTGGTTCTAGCATGCATAACTCCATACTTAATTACTTCTGGGTCTGAATTAAAAATTCTAATAAATACAGGTGCAAATATCCATATTGTTATTCCAACAATTTCAGCTAAAGAAACACCGGCAATAACTCCAAAACGAGCACCTTTTTTCACCCTATCATATTTTTTAGCTCCAAGGTTTTGCCCAATAAAGGTTGTAAGGGCAACACTAAAGCTAGTTATAGGCAAAAAAGAAAACCCCTCAAGCTTTGAGTAGCTGCCACTACCTGCCATTGCAACTGATCCAAAGCTATTGATATTAGACTGGACTATTACATTGGCAAGGGCAATTACAGAATTTTGAACCCCAGTAGGTATACCAATTTTCATTAAGTTTTTAAGCATATCAAAATCGATTCTTATTCGTTTGATTACTATTTTATAAGGTTCGTCAACTCTTGTAAGTTTAACAAATGCAAGGACCGCACTAACGAATTGAGATATAACTGTAGCTAGAGCTGCACCTTCTATACCAAAGCCAAATACAGCTACAAACAATATATCTAAAACCACATTTATGATTGCTGCTATTATCAGATAATATAGAGGTCGTTTACTGTCCCCAATTGCCTGAAAAATCCCTAAACAGGCATTGTACATAACCATCCAAATTCCACCAGAGAAGAATATTCGGAGATATGTAACAGCGTTTCCGAATACATCATCAGGTGTTTTCATTAACTTAAGGAACCAAGGTGTAAATCCTACTCCTATGATAGTGATAATAATTCCAGCAACAAATCCAGCTGCTATAGTAGTATGGACTGCAATGGAAAGTTTTTCTTTGTCATTTGCGCCATAATGGTGGGAAATGATGACCGAAGCCCCTACAAATATTCCTCCCAAAAAGCCAACAATCAAAAATATTAGGCTGCCTGTTGAACTTACTGCAGCAAGAGCTTCCTTGCCGAGGACATTACCAACTACAAGGGAATCTACAACATTATATAGTTGCTGAAATAGGTTGCCTAAAAATATTGGGAATGCGAATAATAATATTTTTTTTGAAATCTTTCCTTCTGTCAAAGTGTTTGTCCTCCTTATACTTCCTGTTTTATGTAATCAGTATTTAATCTTGATTAAAAGTTTAAGCAGGGGGGATAGTAGGCTTAAGCATATACTAATTACCATATAATATCTTAACACAAAATCATATGAAAGTAATTAGAAGTTTTTATATTACTAGCTTTATAGAAAAATGTTTTATGATGAAAAGTGATTGGTATGAATATATTGTATAAAAAAATCCGATTTTAGTATCCTAATGTAAATAATTGAGCTATTTTTATAATTGAGCTATAATAGATACTATGAAAAAACTCTATACTATATTAGCATCAATTGAACAAGCAGGTGAACATATGATAAGGTTAGAAAATGTATCAAAAAAGTTTAAGATAAATGGTAGAGATGATACTGTCATTAAGGATATTAATCTATCTATAAATAAAAAGGAAATTTTTGGATTAGTTGGAGAAACCGGAAGTGGTAAATCTACTATTTTAAGATTGATGAATGGTTTTATTGAGCCTGATGAAGGAAGTATATACTTAAGGGGTGAGAAGCTAGATAGAAAAACTAGGCACCAGCTGGTTAAAGAAACTTCTATGATCTTTCAAGGCTTTAATCTTTTGAGCAATCTAAACGTAATAGATAATGTTCTTTTGCCAACTAAGATAAGGAAAGGAAATAAAAAAGAAAATATAGATAAGGCTAAGGAATTATTGTCCTTTGTTGGCTTAGAAGACTTCCACCAATCCTCAATACGGACCTTATCTGGAGGGCAAAAACAGAGGGTAGCTATTGCACGGACTTTGATAACCAATCCTAAAATCATTTTTTGTGATGAGCCTACTTCTGCCCTTGACGATAAAATGAGTTACGAAATATTAAAGCTATTAAAAGACATCAATGAAAAATTTGGAACAACCATTGTTTTAGTATCCCATGATATTTCAGTGATTAAAGCCCTATGCAACAGGGTAGCTATTTTAGAAAATGGGAGAATAGTAGATATCGTATCTTTAACAACAAAAGAAATAAAACCTGTTTCCTATAAGGAGGCTCTGTTAAGTGATTAATCAATATTTAGAAACATTTATGATATTCAGAGGAGAAATCTTTAAAGCATTTTATGAAACACTTGATATGATGTTTACTGCAATGGTTATTTCGCTCATCTTTGGCCTATTACTTGGCTTTATTCTCTTCATTACACGGTCAGACGGTATATATAGAAATAATACAGTCTATTTTATTTGTTCTAGCTTAATAAACATAACTCGTTCAGTTCCTTTTATACTATTTATTATTGTAATGATTCCATTTAACCGGATGCTTATAGGTACTGGTTTTGGTGTCAATGCATCTAAAATCCCCTTGAGTTTAATTGGCATATCAATATTTGCCAGATTTACAGAGCAGGACCTATTGGATGTGAATAAAAACATATATGAAACTTCCTATGCCTTAGGAGCTAATACTATACAGTATTTTACTTACTTTTTGTTGAGAGAAGCTCGTTCAAGCTTAATTTTAAGCTTTACTTCTACAATAATTAGTTTGTTATCTTACTCTACTGTTATGGGTATAATAGGAGGTGGAGGCTTAGGGTATTTGGCATTAAGTGAAGGCTATCATAATTTTAACTACAAACTAATGTGGATCATAATTATTATGATGATTCTACTAGTTCAAATTGTTCAAGCAGCAGGAAATTTCATAGCAAGAATAAGTGACAAAAGATAAGGAGATGATTAAGGATGAAAAAGTTTATGCTGTTATTAGTGATTTTGGTATTGAGTATATCCTTGGTAGGATGTGGAGGAAGTAAATCTCAGGACAACAATGAAATCCACGTTGGTGTGGCCTTTTATCCTATGAAGGATATATTACAGTTGATCAAGGATGACTTAAAAGAAGATGGTTATGAATTAATTATCCATGAGTTTACAGACTATCAGGCTCCAAATAATCTTCTATTTAATAAAGAGTTAGATGCCAATATGATTCAGCACGATTATTTTTTACA
>JAAYFT010000034.1 GCA_012728125.1 Tissierellia bacterium
CTATTGACCTAATAAATAGTCACTAAACATCTGATGCACTATGGCCTCTGTCTCGTCTACATAATATATCCAATAGTCTACACCATCGATCCTTTTACCTTCTCCAGGAATTGTATTAGTTACCATCTTTTCCAAATCTATTTTCTTTGCTGACATTGCAGCTTTTAATATGGCAGATTTAGGTATGTTAGTTTCTACATTATCAAAATAGGTATTAATTAACTTAGGTATTTTGGGAATATTCTTTAGTTTCAAGGTCTGCTTAATCAATTCTTTCATAAACATTTGTTGAGCCTTGATTCTACCTACGTCGCCATCAGGATAACCTGTGCCATCGTTGTTTTTTCTCCACCTTAAAAAGTCGTGGGCATTTTTCCCGTCTAAGGTTTGTACTCCCTTAGCTATATCAATATGCAATGGTGGATCTGCCTTAGGGTCATCATACTTCATCCTTCTCGGTACATCTATTGTGACCCCACCTATTTCATCTACTACATCCATTACAATTTGATAATCTACCTTTACATAATAATCAATATCTAACTTCAAGAAATCCCTTACACTTTTCATAGCTAATTCTACTCCACCATAGGCGTGGGCATGGGTGATTTTATCCTGTTTACCCCTAACAGCTACCCTTGTATCCCTAGGGATAGAAAGCAGGTTTATTTCTCCTGTATCAAAATTAACCTTAACAAGCATCATTGTATCAGTACGTCTTCCTTTAGACTTTTTCACATCTTTGGAATCTACTCCCATTAGTAAGAACAATATTTCGTTTTTTACCTTTTGTTCAATTATATTATCATTGTCAAAACTTAATTCATCATCATTTTCATCTACAGCAATAGTTGATTTTTTGCCAAGCAAAAAGTCTTCCCCAAATTCTAGAAATATTAGTGAAAAGATTAAGAAGGATATTATAAATGATATAAAAAACTTTTTCTTCATCTGCTACACCTCTTATTCATGTATACATTTAATGATACTACATAAATAGAATAATTACAAATAGAAATATATTGGAATTTGGTTACAATTTAAAGACATAAATTAGTATTCATATTCATAAGATTTCTTTTACTAAAATAAAACTAGTATAGATATTTTCTATTGGATTTTAAGCTATATCTATGCTACTCTATCCACGAATACTATAAAAAAAGGAGAGATACAATGAGAAAGCTTGTTAACAAATTGCCAATTCCTATCGTTGGTTTAATGTTAGCCTTAGGGGCTACCGGCAACCTAGTGTTGTCATACGGAAATGTGTATAGGAACATTTTTGGGGCTTTATCCGCAATTATTTTATTGTTTGTACTAATTAAGATTATCCTACAACCTAAGGATGTAGTCAATAGCCTAGATAATCCAGTTGTAGCTAGTGTTTTTCCTACCCTCTCCATGGGAATCATGATTTTAGCTACATATATTAAGCCTTTCACTCCATCATTGGCTGTTTTTATTTGGTTTATTGGACTAATTCTACATATTGGACTTATACTTTATTTTACTAAGTTACATGTACTAAACTTCAATATAAAAAAAGTCTTTCCAAGCTGGTTTATAGTCTATGTAGGTATAGTTGTAGGATCTGTATCCGCACCTGCTGTTGGTATGGAAAGTATAGGAAGAATGGCTTTTTGGTTTGGCTTAGTAGCATATTTTGTATTACTCCCTATAGTTACTTGGAGGGTATTTAAAGTTGGTGAAATTGCAGAACCAGCTTTACCAACTTTAGTAGTTTATACAGCACCTGGCAGCCTTTGCTTAGCTGGATATATGAGTTCATTCCAAGATAAGAATTTATTTTTAGTATATTTACTCTTATGTCTATCCCAACTAATATTTTTATTTGTACTAATTAAGCTACCTAGCTTACTTAAATTAAAGTTTTATCCTTCTTATTCAGGTTTTACCTTCCCTATAGTTATTACTGGAATCTCTTTGAAATTAACAAATGGATTTTTGACTAATATTGAAAGGCCTATAACTTTCTTAAAGTATTTAGTGAAGTTTGAAGAATTTTTATCAGTAGCAATTGTTATATATGTACTTATAAGATATATGGCTTTTCTATTTTCACAAGGAGAAAGCAAAGGAAAAACCGCCTAAATGGCGGTTTTTTAGTCATCTGACAACAATCTTTTTTCTCCTGTAATGGCTTGAATAGGAGCTATATCTTGGGTATATTCAAGGGTGCCTAAGAATTCTCCCTTTTCATCCCTCACTGCAAAGTATTGGATTAAAATATATTTGTCTCCTTTTTTAATCCAGAAGCTTTCACTGTCCTTTTTACCAGATTTAAGGTCATTTACTATCTTTTCTACTACATGGACAGATGCAGGTGGGTGGCAGTTTTCTACTGTCCTTCCAATAACTGCCTTAGTCCTTGCAAATATCCTATCTTTACCTTGTGAAAAGTATTTTACTATATTGTCCTTATCTACAAAGGTCATATCAGCAGGTATGGTATTGAGAAGGTGGGTTATTTCATTAGTGGTAAGTAAACCTGTTTCAAACTTTATATATCCTTTATCAACAGCTTCGCCATCAGTTTCCTGCTTAGCCTTTTCTTCTACGTTAACCCTTGCCCTATTCCAATTTTTCACAGGCTCTATTAGTGTGAATCCAATTTCATCGGATTCATTATATATCCTTATCCATTCGTCTTCTGTTAAAGTATCTAAGCACATTGGGAATAGGATATTTTCTTCTTTGAATATCATTTCCTTTATTTGATTAGTTGCATCTTCTAACTTTTCTTTAATCTCTTCCTTGTCACCGTTGTAGGAAGTTAAAGATAGTTTTACATCTTTTATCTTTGCCCTAATCTCATCATCTACTCCCCACATGACCTTAGGTGGTGATGTAATACCGTATTTCTCTAGGTATGGGAAAATTAGGTTTTCTTTTCTGCTGTAATGTTTATCTATATCCCAAAGTAAGTTTATATCTGATATTAGCTTAAATCTGTTTTCGTCGGAGTCATCTTCCATAAACTTGTCTAGGCTTGATTTTAGATTATTGTCAATGAATTCTTCTATGGCCCTGTTTTCTTCTTTCATTGTATAAACTGGATGGCCTGGTACTTCTTCAGGATGGTGTATTTCCTCTATGGAACCTTTGAATACTTCTGCATGGACATCACATAGCCTTTGAATTTCCTCAATGGGAATTCCGTCCTTAACTAGTTCCACTTCCATCATGGAAATCTCCTTAGCTGTAACGCCATCTATAACTTCTGCAAATTTAGCCTTTACTTCTTCTACAGTCTTCCCTTCATGTAATTCTTTAATAACTTCCTTTAGTTTCTTCTGCCTATATTCTCTATTGTTAATCAATTCACTCATCTTATCACCTCTATCTTTATTTATTCATATATTACCCCTTTTTGTAGGCAAATAATAAAAGCTTCCGTTAACTATTAAAATTAAGGAAGCTTTTTTAAATAGAAAATATATTGAATTCACAATTCACAATTTTAGTGAATAACTATAGTGAATAGTTACTGGGGTCGAGTTTTTCGGTCTAGGGCAAGTAGCAGCGAAGAACAAATTTACACAACCGAGGGAAGTGAATAAATTGTGTTCCCAGACTGGACAAACCTGAATAACTTAAGCAATTGTCCATTGTCCATTGTCAATTGAAAATAATTGTGCATTGTGAATTTTATTTATTTGCTTGCTTCTAGTAAATAAAGAGCTTTGATTAAAATTTATTCTTTATAGTAAGGTTATCTAATTTACTTACTCGCTTCTAATAGATACAATGCCTCATTCACAAGTGAAAGAACCCCATCTTTCACTTTGTCGTCTATTTTGCCTTTATTCTCATCTATGATACCAATGTATTTGTCTACTATAAAGGCTGTTGCGGAATCTTTGGCTTTGGCTGTTTTCTTATAGCTTTCATATACTTCTCTTTTTATAATGCCACTATCAAAATCTTCTATTGGAGTATTAGGAAGTCCATTTAAATATAAACCTAACCAAGTCCTATACAATCCAAGTGTTTCTTCATACCTATGACCACCATAATATTTCTTTATATATTCTTCTACTTCTATAATCCTCTCTCCTAACTCATCAAATGAAATCCTTAAAGCCCCGTCTACTGCCATAGGCTCATTGGAGTTGTTTGCTTTGATTTTTAAATAATCTTTTACTTCATCGGATACATGATCGTTGTATTTTTTCAAGTCTTCGTAATCGATTATTGGCTCAAACATTCCTTCAATATTTATTAACTTGTAGCTATTATCGAATAGATTACTTATCTTTTCACGTAGTTCTTCATTGGTTATGTCTTCCACTTTAGGCTCTGGGAAGAATAGGTCATCTCCTTTTAACTCCATCAATTCACTAAATTCCTCTTCTGTTAAATTAGAGATTTCATTTCTTAAAGGTTCAAGGGAGGATTCTAAAAGCTCCTCTAGTTCTAATATCATCTTATCCCCTTCTATGGAAGTGAGCTTTTCAATATTATTATTTATAAAATCTATTACATTATTTAAATCCTTGGTCTTTAATTGGCTTTCAAAATCTTTCATTAATTTATTTGGATCTACTTTGTCTGCCACATCCCCTACATTATCAATGGGGTTGTTGCTTGGTGTAGTCAGGTCATCTCCATTGTTTTTCTTACAGCCTACTGCAAAAACTATTATGATCAATATTAAGACTCCAAGTTTCGTAAATTGCTTTTTCATATAATCACCCTTTCTTTTGTTATGGTTCTTTATATTGAAATAATAACATATTTTATATATTAAGTCGTTACATTTCAATTACAAAATTCTTACAAAATACTAGGTTTTTTGTAAGAATTATAGTAGAATAGTATAGATGCAATGGAAAGGTGATACTTATGGAAGTCAAAGTTTTAAGGAATGATAGATCTATAGCTAAGGTAAACTGGTTCTTTTTAATTACTATTGTATGGGCCATTGTTGCTCAATTTTTGCCTATAAATGTAAACCTTTATCAGTATATAGCTTTTTTGATACCTATTTCCATATATTTAATTATTAACAGAAGAGATGCAGAGAGGATACTAAGGCCTAATAGGTTAAACCTTATTAGCCTTATTATTATATTCCTTATTTGGATAGCATCTCTACCTATTATGTTATTGTTTATCGAATTATATGTAAAATTCTTTGGTAGTACTTTGGTAGAGATAATAACTGAAGATTTCCATGAATTGTTCTTTTGGAACTTTTTCTATACTGCCATTACTCCTGCAATTATAGAAGAGATTTTAATGAGGGGAATTATCCTTGATGGCTATAGGAATAAACCAAGATTTATAGCTGCCATATTAAATGGATTTATGTTTGGAATGTTACACCTAAATTCATTTCAGTTTTTCCACACCTTCATAATGGGTGTTGTTGCTTCCTATATAGTCTTCGCTACAAATTCCATCTTTGCAGGCATAACCATCCATTTGATAAATAACGGCCTACCCCTTGTAATCAATTATCTATATCCGCCAAATCCTAATGTAGGCTATGCGGCAAAGCCAGACTTTTTAGCCTTAGGGACTTTTGCCATAGTTGGGGCATTTTCCATTTATCTATTGATTAACCTATTATTTAGGGTAAATAATATACCTATAAAGGAAGATAGGGTATATTCTCAAGAAAAAATCTTTACCCTGCCTTTAATCTTATCTATTTTCATTTTTATAGGTTTCAGTGTATTATTGATAATATCCTTAAAATCAATAACCATGGCATAAAAGCCATGGTTTTATATTACTCTGTTGCATTTTCTAAAATAGTTAATTCCTGTTTATCTGCATCTAGTCTAGCCCTGACTCCAAAGGGTATAGTTACCATTGGTTCACAGTGGCCAGCTTGTAAATTATATATAGTGGGTTTTCCTAGGGGTTTTATATGGTCATTTATTACCTGTTCTAAGGTCAAGCTTTCATCAGGTTTCTCTGGGTCACACTTGTTAAAGTCTCCTAGGATAATAGCCTCTGCTTCACTTAGCTTACCTGATAACCTCAATTGGTTAAACATCCTGTCTATATTGTATGGTTCTTCTCCCACTTCTTCTATAAATAGTATTTTCCCTTTTACATCTATTTCATAAGGAGTTCCTATGGTGTCTACTATTAAGGACAGGTTACCACCTATTATTTCCCCTTCTCCTATACCTCCATTTATGGTGATTATCTCTTCCCCCTCAGGATTAGAAATCCCTCCCAAGGGTTCATCATCCATAATAGCCTTTAATAAATGGTCCTTAGAGAAATCAGAAAAGTTCCTTACCATATCGGAAGCTGCCATAGGTCCGTGGAAGGTAACTAAGCCTGCAATTTGATTGAAGGCTATATGTAATGCTGTTATATCGCTATATCCAACGAATACCTTAGGGTTTTCCTTGATAATTTCATAATCTATTAGATCAAGGATACGGGGAGTTCCGTATCCTCCTCTAATGCATATAATTCCATCTATTTCTTTATCTTTGAACATAGAATTAATATCTTCAGCTCTTACAGCATCATTTCCTGATAAGTACCCATATCTTTCATAGACACTTTTCCCCATTTTAACCTTGAAACCCATATCTGTCAGTTTTTTTTCAACTTTTTTAATATTCCCATCTGTAGTAGGGCTAGCTGGTGCTATTATCCCTACTGTGTCCCCAAACCTTAATACCTTTGGCTTAATCATTGTTCTTCCCCCTTTTTTTATATAGCAAAGAATAACCTCGTTACTATTACAGCTGTTATTAGTCCAGCTAAATCGGCCAATAAGCCTACTGGTAATGCATGTCTTTGTTTTCTAACTGCTACAGAACCAAAATATACTGCCAATACATAGAATGTAGTTTCTGTTGAGCCCATCATAACTGCAGCCATTCTACCAATTAAAGACTCTGGTCCATGGGTATTTATCAACTCTGCCATTATACCTTGAGCTCCACCACCTGATAGGGGTCTCATAAAGGCCATTGGTAATACTTCTCCTGGCATTCCAATCTTTGAAGTAATAGGACTTAAAGCATTAGTCAACAGATCCATAGCTCCAGAGGCCCTAAATGCACCTATGGCTGCTAGCATGGCTACTAGAAAAGGAATAATTCTTACAGCAGTTTGAAAACCTTCCTTAGCTCCATCTGTAAAGGACTCATAAACCCTTACTTTTTTAACCATTCCATATACTAAAAAACCAACTATTATTAAGGGTATTGCATAAACGGAAATTGCTTCCATTATTTTTATAAACATATCTACCATTGTTCTGCCTCCTCTTTCTACTTATTGTTATTCTTCAACTGATACTTAGGAAGTTTTCTAAATGTTTTAGCTGCAATAACTGCGACAACTGTAGATGCTGTTGTAGCTATTAATGTAGGTCCTATTATCTCAGTAGGATTTGCAGAACCTGCTGCAGCTAATATGGCAATAGTGGAAGCAGGAATCAAGGTAACTGAAGAAGTGTTAATGGCCAAAAATGTGACCATAGCATCTGTGGCAGTCTCTTTATCTGGACTTAATTTCTGCAATTCTTTCATTGCCTTTAATCCCAATGGTGTAGCAGCATTGCCTAGTCCTAGCATATTTGCTGCAATATTCATTACCATAGCACCCATTGCTGGATGTGTCTCTGGTACGTCTGGAAATAGCCTAACCATAACTGGTCTCAATAATTTTGCAAGCTTTTCAACTATACCAGAATCCTCTGCAATTTTCATAAGTCCTAGCCATAAGGTCATTACTCCGATAAGTCCTAAAGATATCTCAACACCAGTTTTTGCATTGTCGATAACAGCATTAGTAACTGCGTCAAGATTTCCTGTAAATGCACCAACCACAAATCCGATGATAAGCAAACCTGCCCAAATATAGTTTATCATAAAAATACCTCCTTTGTTTTTTACTGCATACTTAGTACCATAAATATGCTGGGTTTGTTACAAAAATATTGCATCCTTAAGCAGGATAGGTTGTCCAACCTGGTGGTTATCCCATTTATTTGCCTTGTATGAATACAAAAACTTAAGATTAAGGACTGCCTTCCAAAAAAATGAATATTTATATATATTCTATTACTCCATGCCATTTTTTTCAACTGATAAAATTATCCATCAGCTAAGCTGATGGATAATTTTTATGATGTGGAACACAAATTACTTTACCTACTACGAAATCTCCCGGTGCTAGGTTTGGATTGATTTTCATTAACTCTGAAACAGAAGTATTAAACTTTCGAGCTAGAGCTACTACTGTGGCTCCATCATGAGGTATATCTCCTCTAACTATGGTATACTCCATAGTCCCTCTAGGGCAAGGACAACCCCTTTCTTGATGAGGCATTATACATAGCTGTTGGCCTGGTTTCAACATATCTAGGTCTACATTTGGATTTGCTGCTTGAAGGTCCATATAGGATAGATTAAATCTTAAAAGTATGGTTCCCAAGTTGTCATTTTCCCTAACTGTATACACTGTTCCACCTGGACATGATATTGGTGGTGGCATAACCTTAGGGATGCAAATTTGCTGGCCAATTTGTAGGTTGTTTGGATCTACTCCTGGGTTTGCCGCCATTAAAGCTGATAATGGTACATTAAAGGCTGCAGCAATGCTAAATAGTGTATCCCCTGGTCTTACTGTATAATAGAACCCATCACATGGTGGTACAGGTGTTCCTCCTCTAGGTATACAAATTACTTGGCCTATTTGTAAGTTGTTTGGATTTATACCTGGATTCACTGCCATTATGGCTTCAACAGTTGTATTATAGGTAATGGCTAGTTGATATAAGGTGTCTCCAGACTTAATTGTATAGGAGAAGGTTCCCACTGGACATGTTGGTGGCGGCGGCACGGCTGCACCAGGTATACAGATTACTTGACCTATTTGTAGATTGTTTGGATTTATGCCTGGGTTTGCTGCCATAATAGCCTCAACAGTAGTATTATACCTTATGGCAAGTAGATATAGGGTATCTCCAGA
>JAAYFT010000210.1 GCA_012728125.1 Tissierellia bacterium
AGTAGAATTATGTGAAGTAAGCAGGTGTAAAAAGAAGGAAGTGATTTGAATGTTTGTATTTCTTTTAGTGATGAATTCTTTAATTCCAGTTACGATGATTATATTTGGAATCTTATGGAAAAGTCATCCACCTAAAAGCATAAATTGGGCATATGGATATAGAACTTCAATGTCTATGAAAAATAATGAAACATGGAAGTTTGCTCATGCACATAATGCTAAGATTTGGAGATGGGTTGGAATCATCTGGTTAATAATTTCTATAGTTGTAATGTTTTTATTTAAAGATAATTATGAGGTTATATCTATATGGATTACCTTTATTGGATTAGCAATAATGATTTTATCATTAATACCAACTGAAATGGCACTTCGAAAAAGATTTGATAAGAACGGGAATTTGAGATAGTACGCACTTTTTATAAAGTATGAGCTTATCCAGTCAGAACCAAATCTTTCGAAATATGAAAATAAATGGTGGCAATAAAATAAAGGAGTTGTGATGTATGGCATTTGGCATTGCTCTTACAATAGCTGCAATTATCGGTATAATCTATGGAATAATTAATAGAAACAAGCCTTTAGGAATGATTTCCATAATTATATTAATTCTGATTATTGCTGTATGGATATATTTCTATAATAACCCTTATTAAAGTTTAGGTTTAAAAATTATAATTTTGTGACTCATTTTTTATATTAGATGTAGTTTATGTAGATTTATATTTACATAGTAAATATTTTGAGGAGGTTAAAGATGAGAAAGGCTTATCTGGATATAACAGAATTGACAGAAAAAGAAGCTATAAGTATATTTGTAGGTGATGATACTGAGATTATATTAGCAGGAACCACAATCTATTCTATGGATGTTAATCTAAAAAAAGATTATCAAAAATATGCTGACAATTATGATATTCAATTTATATTTGACGACTGTATCCCAAATGTAGAATTTTATACAATTCCCCAGGTAGATATTATGGCGATAGATAGCATAGGTGGATATATAGGAACAATTGGGCAGCAATGTGACATAGAGAGTGATGCACCAATTTGTTATATCAGCAGTGAATTGGAATGCTTTATAGTTGCTGAAAATGGAATAGACTTTCTAAAAAATATGGAATCTTGGAAAGAGAACCTAAAGTTTTATGATAAGGTTAGATTTTATCTTTCAAAAACGGAAGCTGAAAAAGAATTGGAATTTATAGATTTACCTATAATCAAGATAGATAAAAATAATAAATAAAACAATTTTAATTCTTGCACATCATTTATATTATATGTAGTAAATAATATGATATAATATATAATAATTTTTTATTAGTATTTTTAAAAAAAGTATTATAAATAGGGAGGGGAGAATCATGACCCTTGCAAAAAAAATTGAAAAAATATTAAAAGATGAGCTAAGGCCAGAGAATATTAAAACAGTTATTGATTTGGCTGAGTTTTTAAAATTTAAAGAGACCCAAGATAAATGGAATGAAATAAATGAACGAGAACATGAATATATAACAGAAGAAGAACGTCTTCAGTTGGAAGAAATTAAATTAAAAGGTGAATTTATTGACCAAGATGACCTTTTGAAAGAACT
>JAAYFT010000211.1 GCA_012728125.1 Tissierellia bacterium
GTCCATCCGCCATCTATAGTCAAAGTTGAGCCTGTAATGTGAGCCCCTGCATCTGAACATAAGAATTTAGCCACATCTGCAATATCCTTAGGTTCTATTAATTTTTTGACTGCTGACTTCTGCAACATTATTTTTTCTATTACATCTTTCTGTGATATTCCATGGGACATAGCTTGAGCATCAATTTGATTCTCTACTAATGGAGTTCTAACATAAGCTGGGCAAATTGAATTTACAGTAATACCATATGGACCTCCTTCTAGAGCAGTTGTTTTTGTTAAACCAGATAAACCATGTTTAGCTGAAACATAAGCTGCTTTATACTCAGATGCTACTAGTCCATGAATTGAGTTTAAGTTAATTATTCTTCCCCAACCTTGATCCTTCATTGAACTCCATACATATTTTGTAAGTAAAAATGGAGCTGTTAACATTAATGAAATCATAAAGTCCCATTTGTCTTCTGGAAAATCTTCTATTGGGGATACGGTTTGGATTCCTGCAACGTTTACTAAAATATCTACTTTTGAATATTTTTCTAAGGCAAAATCCACTAAAGCTTTGCAATCTTCCCTTTTGCTTAAATCTGTTTTTAAATATATGCCTCCTATTCTCTCTGCTTCTAGTTTTAGCTTTTCTTCATTGATATCTGCCATAACTATTTTTGCGCCGTCTTTAGCAAAAGATTCTGCGATTGCTAGTCCTATACCGCTGGCTGCCCCTGTTACAATACATACTTTATCTATCAACATCAATATTACCTCCTCAATCCTCTCTAGGACTTTTATAAAGCAATTTATATGCCAAGTTTTATTAATATTTTTAGAAATAGCCAATTTATCAGCTTATTTTTTATTATATTTCCATAAAAAAATAAAGGATATATTTTCTTATTGAAATATATCCTTTATTTTTTACTTAAATTGATTATTTTATTTATATTTATAATTTTTTTACAATTATAATGTAAACTACTCCGTACATTATCAGAAAGTTCACTAAAATATTTGTAAACTATTCCGTACATTTCATATAAATTACTTAGTTTAATGTTATTATTTTTTGACAACTTAAATTAATAATTATTTGAATCCTACTCATTAATATTAATTATTTATCCCATATTTTAAAATTTTTTCATATAAGCTTGTTCTACTAATATCTAATATCTTAGCAGCTTCTGTTTTGTTTCCATTTGCAATTATTAAACTATCTATTATAGTCTGTTTTTCTACTTCTTCTAATACAGACTTTAAACTCTTAATTTCCTTATAACTACTAATTCCTGTTATCTTAGAAGGTAAATGTTGAGGCCTGATGACTACATCCCTATCTAGAAAGTTAATTGCCCTTTCTAGGATATTCTCTAATTCCCTTACATTGCCAGGCCAGTCATATTTTTTCAGATATTCTAGAGTTTCATCAAGTATTTTATCTACTCTAACATTTTCTGCTTCCGAGATTTTTTTGATTAGATAATTTGCTAAAATTGGAATATCCTCTTTTCTTTCCCTTAAAGGAGGAATCTTTATACTAACCACATTTAGCCTATAATATAAGTCTAATCTAAATAGGCCTTCTGATACCATTTTTTCTAGATCCTTATTTGTGGCAGCTATTACTCTTACATCTATTTTTTCAGAATAGTTAGAGCCTATTCTTTCTATTTCTTTATCCTGTAATACTCTTAGTAGCTTTACCTGCATGTTCATAGGCAGGTCACCTATTTCATCTAAGAAAATAGTTCCCCCATCTGCAGCCTTGAATTTCCCTATTTTTCCACCTTTTTTAGCTCCTGTAAAAGACCCTTCCTCATAACCAAATAGTTCAGATTCTAATAATTCAAAGGGAATAGCACCACAATTTACTTTTACAAAAGGAAAGTTTTTTCTTTTGCTATTATTGTGTATTGCATGGGCAAACAATTCTTTACCTGTGCCAGATTCTCCTAATATAAGGACGTTTGAATTGGTCTTAGCTGCCCTAGCTGTTAATTCCTTTAATTCCCTCATTATATCGCTTTTACTTACTATACTGTCTAAATCATATTTGGCCATATTCAATTTCTTAAATTCATCTTTATATAGATTTAATTCCTTCTCTATTTTATTTATCTCAACATATAGAGAATGTAATTCATCAAGATCTTTAAAAAGTACCTTTCCAACTGCCCCCACTATTTTTCCATTTGCATATACAGGTATCCTTGTTGCAATCATTTTTCTACCTTTTATTTTCTGTACTTGGGCTATTTCAGGTCTTCCACTCTTTGCTACAATATGCATTCTTGTATTCTCTATTACTTCCGTTACATGTTTACCTATGGCGTCTTCTTTGTTTATCTCTAGAAAGTCTGCATAGGCATTGCTAAACATTTCTATAATTCCCTCTTTATTTACATAGACAATAGCATCATTTGTTGCTTCCATGACCGTATTCAATAAAAATGAGGCTTTTTCTTCCTCATCAAATTGTCTGGTAAGTTCTTTATATAAATCTAGATACTGAAAAAATATATAGGCACCTACAATAGAATTGTTATCTATTATCTTACTTTTAAATACAATTATTTCTTTACCCTTATAGTTAGTTTTTTCTGCACAGTTTGCATTTGTAGATTCCATAAATTCCTTTATTTTAAATCCAGACAAACTATTTGGATTAATACTTAGGTCTTCTTTTCTTTTTATTTCCAGTATCTTAATTCCTTCTCTATTAATAAATTCAATATTGGATTTATTGTCTAATACCATAACTCCTATATTTATATGATTTATGAAGTCACATATATAAGATTTTTGACTAAGCATTTTACCACCTCTACTGTAGGTAATATTTTCATATTCAATAATTTAGCTTATATTATATAATATGTAAACTTCTATTACAATAGGGAGAAAAGCCACTCCTTTATGACCTAACCCCATGAGCTTTAGCCAATTGTTGGTAGGTCAAACGCAACGAGAACCAAATCTATGTGAGTTTAGCGAACATGAAGATTTGAGTTTCTAGACTGCGATATATATAAAAAAAGAAAGCCCTATTACGAACCAACATAATAGAGCTTTCCATTATATATATTTTTTATTTTTTAAGGGCCTGGCGACTTGCTACTCTCCCAGGGCGTCTCCACCCTAGTACCATCGCCGTTGAGATGCTTAACTTCTGTGTTCGGTATGGGTACAGGTGTGTCCATCTCGCTA
>JAAYFT010000212.1 GCA_012728125.1 Tissierellia bacterium
AGTCTGACGATATAGTAGGTAGGGTTAAAACCTATGAGGCTGTAGTTAAAGGAGAAAATATACCTGAGCCTGGAGTTCCAGAATCCTTTAAAGTATTAATTAAAGAACTTCAAAGTTTAGCTTTAGATGTGAAGATTTTAACTGAAGAAGATCAAGAAATAGAAATTCAAGAATCCATAGATGACGATTTATCAGATATTGACTCACTTACTGAAGAATTAGGCGGAGAAAGAACCTTCTCTAGCGATGATTATGATGAAGACAGCAATGAAGAAGATATACCTACAGGATTTATACTAGAAGAAGATGATGTAGATTTTGAACCTGATTTAGAATTTGACGAAGATGATGACATGGATTTTGATGATGATGACTTTTAATGATAAGGACTTATAAACCTAGGACTTCATGTCCTAGGTCTTAAATAAACATTATAATTTTATTATGGAAAGGAGAGAACGCTCCTTGTTAGAGTTCAACACATTTGACTCAATAAGAATAGGATTAGCTTCACCCGAAAAAATTAGGCAATGGTCAAAGGGAGAAGTAAAAAAACCTGAAACTATTAACTATAGAACCTTAAAGCCTGAGAAGGAAGGACTTTTCTGTGAAAAGATATTCGGACCTACGAAGGACTGGGAATGCCATTGTGGCAAATATAAAAGAGTAAGATATAAGGGTGTAGTTTGTGACAGATGTGGAGTAGAAGTTACCAAGTCAAAAGTTAGAAGGGAAAGGCTTGGCCACATTGAATTAGCTGCGCCAGTGTCCCATATCTGGTATTTTAAAGGGATACCTAGCAGAATGGGATTGCTATTAGATATGTCTCCAAGATCCTTAGAAAAAGTTTTATATTTTGCATCCTATGTAGTAGTAGATGCGGGAGACACTCCTTTATATGAAAAACAATTGCTTACAGAGGCTGAATATAGGGAAGCCTTAGATAAATATGGTAATAAATTTAGGGCAATGATGGGCGCTGAAGCCGTTAAGATACTTCTTCAAAAAATAGATTTAGAAAAGGAATCAAAGGAATTAAGACAACAACTAGAAGAATCATCTGGACAAAAGAAGATAAGAATAACTAGAAGACTTGAAGTTGTAGAAGCATTTAGGACTTCTGGCAACAAGCCCGAATGGATGATACTTGATGTTATACCAGTTATTCCACCAGATTTAAGACCTATGGTTCAGTTAGATGGTGGAAGATTTGCCACTTCAGACTTAAACGACTTATATAGAAGGGTTATTAACAGAAACAATAGACTAAAAAGACTGCTAGATTTAGGCGCGCCTGATATTATAGTAAGAAATGAAAAGAGAATGCTTCAAGAAGCAGTAGACGCACTTATAGATAATGGAAGACGAGGAAGACCTGTAACTGGACCAGGAAACAGGCCATTAAAATCTTTATCTGACATGCTAAAGGGAAAACAAGGAAGGTTTAGACAAAACCTACTTGGTAAAAGAGTTGACTATTCAGGTCGTTCAGTAATAGTAGTAGGTCCAGAATTAAAATTCTATCAATGTGGAATTCCAAAGAAAATGGCCTTAGAACTATTTAAGCCATTCGTAATGAAAAAACTTGTAGAAGAAGAACATGCCCACAATATAAAATCTGCTAAGAGAATGGTTGAAAGGGTTAAACCTCAAGTCTGGGATGTATTAGATGAGGTAATTAAAGACCATCCAGTACTATTAAACAGGGCACCGACCCTTCACAGACTGGGAATTCAAGCTTTCGAACCAGTACTAGTTGAAGGTAAAGCTATTAAATTACACCCACTAGTATGTACAGCATACAATGCAGACTTTGACGGTGACCAGATGGCTGTTCACGTGCCTTTATCAGCGGAAGCTCAAGCTGAAGCTAGGCTTTTGATGTTATCTACTAATAATATCTTAGCGCCAAAGGACGGTAAGCCAATTACAACCCCAACTCAGGACATGGTACTAGGAGCATATTATTTATCAGTTGAAAGACCCGGAGAAGTTGGAGAAGGCATGATTTTCAAAGACTATGAAGAGATGCTTACTGCATACTATAATGGCTATGTAGGCTTACATGCTAGAGTAAAAGTTAGGGTTAAACTTAATGAAGAAGATAGGGGAAAACTTGTTGAGTCAACAGTAGGTAGATTTATATTTAATGAACATATACCTCAAGACCTTGGCTTTGTAGACAGAAATGTAGACAAATATTCATTAGAAGTAGATACCTTAGTTGATAAAAAAATGTTAGGAAAAATCATAGAAAGATGCTTCAGAAAACATGGCAATGCTGTTACTGCTGTAGTTCTTGACCATATTAAGGAACTAGGTTTTAGATATTCTACTAAGGGTGCCATATCTATTTCCATGGGAGATATATATGTGCCTAACGCAAAGGAAGAACTGATTAAGAAAGCAGAACAAGAAGTAGATAAATTTGAAAGATCATACCGTAGAGGACTTATATCAGATGACGAAAGATATGAAAAGGTTATTGAAATATGGAATAGGGCTACAGATGAATTGACATCCAAACTAATGGACGACTTAGATCCAATGAATAATATCTATATAATGTCTCTATCTGGTGCTAGAGGTAGCGTTAACCAAATAAGACAATTGGCAGGTATGAGAGGTCTTATGGCATCTGCTACTGGTAAAACCATAGAAATTCCTATTAAATCTAACTTTAGGGAAGGATTATCAGTGTTGGAATTCTTTATCTCAACCCACGGTTCTAGAAAGGGACTAGCAGATACTGCCTTAAGAACAGCCGACTCTGGATACCTAACTAGAAGACTAGTAGACGTCAGTCAAGATGTTATAGTAAGGGAAGTAGATTGTGGTACAGATGAATATCTACTAGTTAAGGCCTTTAAGGACGGTAGAGAAGTAATCGAAGAACTAAAAGATAGAATAGAAGGAAGATATGCCTTTGATGATATAGTAAATCCAGAAACTGGAGAAATCATAGTTAAGGCTAATGAATTGATTGATGAAGATAAAGCAGAAACAATACAAAAATTAGGCATTACAGAAGTAAAGGTACGTTCAGTTTTAGGATGTAAGACAAGATATGGAGTATGTGCTCATTGTTATGGTAAAAACTTAGCTACAGGAGATAAGGTAAATATTGGTGAAGCAGTAGGTATTATTGCTGCCCAATCAATTGGTGAACCTGGTACACAGCTGACAATGCGTACATTCCACACTGGTGGAGTTGCTGCAGCAGCGGACATTACTCAAGGTTTACCAAGGGTTGAGGAACTATTTGAAGCAAGGAAACCAAAGGGTCTTGCAGTCATTGCTGAAAACTCTGGTGTAGTTAGTATAGAAGAAGGAAAAAGGAAAAAAGAAGTGATTATTACTTCATCAAATGGGGAATCTATGAGATACAATATAGTATATGGAGCTAGATTAAAGGTTAGAGATGGAGACGTAGTAGAGGCAGGAGATGAATTAACAGACGGTTCAGTGAATCCTCATGACATCCTAAAAATTAAAGGTGTAAAGGGAGTTCAAGATTATCTAGTAAAAGAAGTTCAAAGAGTTTATAGACTGCAAGGTGTAGATATAAACGATAAACATATAGAAATAATAGTTAGACAGATGTTATCTAAGGTTAAAGTGGAAGAAGCAGGAGATACAGATATGCTTCCAGGTTCTTTAGTAAATGTATTTGAATTCGAAGAAAAGAATAATAAAGCAGTGGAAAATGGATTAAAGCCAGCTACTGGAAGAAGGACCTTATTAGGTATTACAAAAGCATCACTGGCTACAGATTCATTCTTATCTGCTGCATCCTTCCAAGAAACTACTAGAGTACTAACCCAAGCAGCCATTGAAGGTAAAGAAGATCATTTACTAGGACTAAAAGAGAATGTAATTATTGGAAAGCTTATTCCTGCAGGTACAGGCATGAGAAGATACAAGAATATCAACGTAGTAGAAAATGATTTGAATATGGAAAGTATGGAAGAATTAAATGTTGACAGTGAAAACAACTGATGGTAGAATGTATAAGTGTGCAAATTTATAGTTACTTCTGGATAACATAATGCAAAGATTATGTGGGCTTAAGTCCACATAATCTTTGAAGTGTTAAAAGGAGGAGAATTCTTATGCTTTCCAGGTTGAAAACCGACAATAGAATTGTCGGCACTAAGCAGGTAAAAAGAGCTCTTAATTCAGGAGGAGTTGAGGCTGTTTTTATTGCTAAAGATGCAGAAAGCAAAATAACAGATGAAATCGTTAAAATTT
This sequence comes from Tissierellia bacterium, assembly GCA_012728125.1. Classification (GTDB taxonomy): domain Bacteria; phylum Bacillota; class Clostridia; order Tissierellales; family Tissierellaceae; genus JAAYFT01. The sequence continues at coordinate 4,252 of JAAYFT010000212.1, forward strand.
GCAATGAAAAGCAGGTTCAAGTTATTTATATTGATAATATGAAGGAGCTTGGAAATGCTTGTGGTATTGATGTTAACGCGGCTACTGCTGCGTTACTAAAATAGATTAAAGGAGGTGCCTTAATGCCAACAATTAACCAATTAATTAGAAAGGGCAGAAAAAAGGTTGAATACAAATCTAAATCACCAGCCCTAGGAATTAATCTAAACACCTTGAAAAAGAAGGAAACAGAAGTTAATTCTCCACAAAAAAGAGGAGTATGTGTTGCAGTTAGAACAGTTACACCTAAGAAGCCTAACTCAGCTTTAAGAAAGGTTGCAAGGGTAAGGCTTACAAATGGAGAAGAAGTTGCTGCATACATCCCAGGTATAGGACACAACCTACAAGAACACAGTGTTGTCCTAATTAGAGGTGGAAGAGTTAAAGACCTTCCAGGTGTTAGATACCATATTATTAGAGGTACCTTGGACGCTTCTGGAGTTGAAAACAGAATGCAAGGTAGATCTAAATATGGAGCTAAGAGGCCAAAGGATAAGAAATAATAGTGCTTAAAATGCAGGATTTATAATCCATTTATATAGATGCATTTTGGCGCGAGTCGGTAATCAAGTTACCGAGTACCAATGAATCTACTTTATATGGTTAAGGAGGGAAGAATAGTGCCAAGAAAAGGACATGTACCAAAAAGAGAAGTCATGCCAGACCCAATATACAATGATACTGTAGTTACAAAGCTAATCAATGGAATAATGTTAGACGGTAAAAAAGGTATCGCACAAAAAATCGTATATGGGGCATTTGACTATATTAGAGAAAAAACTGGTGAAGATCCACTAGAAGTTTTCTATAAAGCAATGAACAATATAATGCCTGTACTAGAAGTTAAAGCAAGACGTATAGGTGGAGCAACATACCAAGTCCCAGTTGAAGTTAGACCAGAAAGAAGAGAAACTCTTGGTCTTAGATGGCTAGTTGCCTATGCAAGACAAAGAGGAGAAAAGACTATGGTGGAAAGACTAGCGAAGGAAATCTTAGATGCTTCAAACGGTATGGGCTCAAGTGTTAAGAAAAGAGAAGACACTCATAAGATGGCAGAAGCTAATAAAGCTTTCGCACACTACAGATGGTAGTTTAACGCTTATAATGTGTGGAGGGGGACCAAGAATCAAGATGAAGGAGGAAAAATTGTGCCAAGACAAATCTCATTGGAAAAGACTAGGAATATCGGCATAATGGCTCATATTGATGCAGGAAAGACAACCACCACAGAGAGAATTTTGTTTTACACTGGCAAGATACACAAAGTAGGAGAGACCCATGAGGGAGCAGCCCAAATGGACTGGATGGAACAGGAGCAAGAAAGAGGTATTACAATCACCTCCGCTGCCACTACCTGTATGTGGAGAGGACATAGGATAAACGTAATCGACACACCAGGTCATGTGGACTTCACAGTAGAAGTGGAAAGGTCCCTAAGGATCCTAGACGGTGCAGTTGCAGTATTCTGTGCTAAGGGAGGAGTTGAGCCTCAATCCGAAACTGTTTGGCGACAAGCTGACAAATATCATGTACCTAGATTAGCCTTCGTCAACAAGATGGATATCGTTGGAGCTGACTTTTTTAGAGTAGTAGATATGATTGAGGATAGACTTAATGCAAATCCAGTTCCAATACAATTACCAATTGGAAAAGAAGATACCTTTGTTGGAGTAATAGATTTAGTTAAAATGAATGCTAGGATATATAAGGATGATTTAGGTGAACAATTAGAAATAACTGAAATACCATCTGATATGTTAGCATTAGCTGAAGAATATAGGGAAAAACTACTAGAAAGCATTTCTGATTTCGATGAAGAGTTGATGATGAAATATCTAGAAGGTGAAGAAATAACTGAGGAAGAAATTGTGAAGGCCATTAGGGCGGCTACAAACAAGGTAGCTATAACACCTGTTCTATGTGGTTCTTCCTATAGAAATAAAGGGGTACAACCTCTTTTAGATGCTATAATCGACTACCTACCTTCTCCTTTAGATATACCACCAATAAAAGGTATGGGGGTAAATTCTGAAGAAGAAGAGGAAAGATTAGTATCTGATGATGAACCTTTCTCAGCATTAGCCTTTAAGATAGTAACAGATCCCTATGTTGGAAAACTTGCATATTTCAGGGTATATTCCGGTAGCCTTAAATCAGGTAGCTATGTACTAAACAGTACAAAAGGTAAAAAAGAAAGAATAGGTAGAATACTGCTTATGCATGCCAACAAGAGGGAAGAGGTTGATGAAGTATTTGCAGGAGATATAGCTGCTGCTGTAGGATTAAAGGATACTTCTACAGGAGACACTCTATGCGATGGAGATCATCCAATAGTACTAGAAACTATGGAATTCCCAGAACCAGTTATTCGTGTAGCTATAGAACCTAAGACTAAGGCATCACAAGACAAGATGGCTACAGCTTTAGCAAAACTTGCTGAAGAAGATCCTACTTTTAAAACCTACACAGATGAAGAAACTGGCCAAACCATAATTGCAGGTATGGGAGAACTTCATCTAGAAATAATAGTAGATAGGCTATTAAGGGAATTTAAAGTTGAAGCTAATGTAGGAAGTCCACAAGTTGCATATAAAGAATCTATCCAAACAGCTGCAGAAGCAGAAGCAAAATATGTAAGACAATCTGGTGGTCGTGGACAATACGGTCACGTTAAGATAAAAGTAGAACCACAAGAGCCAGGAGCAGGCTACGAATTCGTAAATGCTATAGTAGGTGGAGTTATTCCAAAGGAATATATCCCTGCTGTAGACAATGGAATTCAAGAAGCATTAGAATCTGGGGTTCTTGCAGGTTATCCAGTGTTAGATATAAAAGTTACTCTTTATGATGGTTCCTATCACGAAGTAGACTCTTCAGAAATGGCATTTAAGATAGCAGGTTCCATGGCTGTTAGAGATGCTATTATGAAGGCAAAACCAGTACTTCTAGAACCTATGATGAAGGTGGAAGTAATTGTGCCTGAAGAGTATATGGGTGATGTAATAGGGGATATTAACTCTAGAAGAGGTAAGATCGAAGGTATGGAATCAAGAAGTGGTGCTCAAGTAATTAGAGGCTTTGTACCACTATCAGAAATGTTTGGTTATGCCACAGACCTTCGTTCCAATACTCAAGGTAGAGGAGTATATTCCATGCAATTTGATCATTATGAACCAGTGCCAAATAATATTGCAGAAAAAATTATGGGTAATAAATAATCTGAGTTTATAATAAGGAGGAAATAAAATGGCTAAAGCGAAATTTGAAAGAACAAAACCACACGTAAACATAGGAACAATTGGTCACGTAGACCACGGTAAAACAACATTAACAGCAGCAATAAC
>JAAYFT010000213.1 GCA_012728125.1 Tissierellia bacterium
CAGAGTATGGATTAAAAATAGTATCTGAAGTTAACAAGGGTACTATTGCATCTATGGTAATTCCTAAATACTAAGGAGGAAATAAAATGTTAAAGTGTTTAATTGTAGATGACGAAAGGCCAGCTCGTGAGGAAATACTGTATATTTTAAAGGAAATAGGTAAAGTAGAGGTCGTAGGAGAAGCTAGTCATGGTGTAGAAGCTTTAGAATTAATTGAAAAACTAAAACCAGATGTAGTATTTTTAGATATTCAAATGCCACAAATGTCTGGAATTGAAGTAGCCAAAAGAATAGTAGACCAAGGATATGACCTAATGATAATCTTTGTTACAGCTTATGATCAATTTGCCATAGAAGCCTTTGAAGTTAATGCCATCGATTATCTATTAAAGCCTATCAGTGAAGATAGATTAAAAAAGACTATCCAAAAAATAATTTCCCATAAAAGTGAAAGGGAAGATTTAAGCTATGATAAGCTAAGCAGATTAATTGAAGATATAAGACCAACTAAAGCTTCAAGTCCTTGGATATCAGTATATTATAATAATAAGCTTATACCTATTGAAATTAAAGATATAATCTACGCTACTATAGAAGATAAAAATACTGTGATTATAACGGAAAAAGGCAAGTACGGAACCAATTATACCTTAAATGATTTAATGGAAAAATTAGACCCCCAAATTTTTTTTAGATCTCATAAATCTTATATAATAAATTTGAAATATATTGAATCTATTGAGCCCTGGTTTCATTCTACCTATAACATCAATTTAAAATCTGTTAAGGATACCATTCCTGTAAGCAGGTCTTGTTCTAAAAAATTTAGGGAGATAATGAATATAGAGTAAATGCAAGATAACTCCATAATATGCATTTGAGATATGAAATTATACATCTTATCCTGAAACCTTCATAAATATATTTATTTTAATGTAAAATTAAGATGAATAAATATATTTAAAGGAGGTTTTTTTATGACCCAATTTATTATTGGAATTATTGTACTTATAGTGGGTTACTTAGTTTACGGAAAAATAGTAGACAAAACCTTTGGAGCAGATGATAGCTTAGAAACACCAGCAACAAGATTAGAAGACGGTGTAGACTTCGTACCTATGAGCTGGCCTAAAATCTTCCTAATCCAATTCTTAAATATAGCAGGATTGGGACCTATATTTGGTGCAGTTCAAGGAGCTTTATTTGGACCAGTAGCCTTTATATGGATTGCCTTAGGATCCATATTTGCAGGTGGAGTTCATGACTATTTATCAGGTATGCTTTCCCTAAGGCATGATGGACAGAGTATATCAGAAATAGTAGGTATCTACTTAGGTGAGGGAGCAAGAAAAGTAATGAGAGTTTTCTCCGTTGTATTACTTGTATTAGTAGGTACTGTATTTATGCAAGGTCCTGCGGGACTATTAGCAAACTTAAAACTATTCGGAATCAGCAGCGTTAATGTATGGTTAGGTATTGTACTTGTATATTACTTCTTAGCAACAATATTACCAATAGACAAAATAATAGGTAAAATATATCCATTATTTGGTTTAGCTTTACTAATAATGGGTGTAGGTATAGGCGGATAATTAATAATAGATGGTTATCAATTACCAGCCTTTACCCTATCTAATCTACATCCTGCTGGACTACCAATTTGGGCAATTCTATTTACTACAATAGCTTGTGGTGCTATCTCTGGTTTCCATGCCACTCAATCACCAATGATGGCAAGATGTATAACTAAAGAAAGCTATGGAAGAAGAGTATTCTATGGTTCCATGATAGCAGAAGGTATAATAGCAATGATCTGGGCAGCAGCAGGTATGGCCTTCTTCAATGGAACAGCAGGTCTACAAGAAGCTTTTGGTAGCTTAGGTGGAGCTGGTGGAGTTGTAAATAAAATTTCCATTGAACTATTGGGACCTGTAGGTGGAGTATTAGCTATGCTAGGAGTTATAGTATGTCCTATTACTTCAGGAGATACTGCTTTCAGATCAGCAAGACTTACAATAGCAGATGCTATGAAGTATGACCAAGGGCCAATAAAGAAAAGATTAGTAATGGCTATTCCTCTATTTGCAGTAGGATTTGGTTTAACAAGAATAGATTTCAATATTGTTTGGAGATATTTTGCATGGTCTAATCAAACCTTAGCCATGATTGCTCTTTGGGCAGGAGCTGCATACCTAGTTAAGCATGGTAAAAATCACTGGATTGCCAGCGCTCCGGCAACTTTCATGACTGCAGTATCTATAACTTATTTAGCCCAAGCGCCAGAAGGATTTAGACTACCAACCACTATTGCTTATCCTATAGGATTAATTGCAGCAATAGGAGCTATAGCCTTCTTCCTAATGAAAGTAGGTACTAAGAAAAAAGCAATAGAAGCTTAGATTCATTAACAAGCCAGAAATAATTTCTGGCTTGTTTTTATAATAAATAGGAAAGATTTACTTTTTATATTTCATGAAAGCTTCCACAATTTTTAGTATTTCAATGGAAGCTTTTATTATTTACAAACAATTGTACATAATATATATTATTATTAGAAATCTATAAGAAAAGGAGTAAATATAATGGATTTAGTATATAGAGGAAAAACAAAGGATGTATATAAGTTAGAAAATGGTTATTATCTGTTAAAATTCAAAGATGATGTAACTGGAACCGATGGAGTATTTGATCCAGGAGCCAATACAGTTGGCCTAAGTATTGAAGGAGCAGGCAAGGCTGGATTAAGGCTTACAAAGTTTTTCTTTGAAAAACTAAAGGAGATGAACATACCAACCCATTATGTAGATGCAGACATAGAAAATAATTCTATGACAGTTTTACCTGCCACTATGTTTGGCAATGGGGTGGAAGTAATCTGTAGATATAGGGCAGTTGGAAGCTTCTTAAGAAGATATGGCATGTATGCAGAAGAAGGTCAACCCCTAGATGCTTATGTGGAAGTGACCTTAAAGGACGACTTAAGAAATGACCCCCTAATTACAGATGAGGGCTTAGAAATGTTAGGGATTATGTCTAAGGAAGAATATAAAATCCTAACTGATTTAACCAAGAAAATAGCTAATATCGTTAAGGATGAATTGGCAAAGAAGGATATAGAATTATATGATATTAAATTTGAGTTTGGTAGGGTTGGGCAAGATAAGCATATAGCCTTAATAGATGAAATCTCTGGAGGCAATATGAGGGCCTATAAAGATGGGAAATATATAGAACCCTTGGAATTAGAAAGGTTAATGTTGGAATAAAA
>JAAYFT010000214.1 GCA_012728125.1 Tissierellia bacterium
CTTCTTCATTGGCCTGTATTTCCTCAGGTGTGCCTATGGCAAGTAATTTTCCAAAGGAAATGGCACATATCCTGTCACAAAGGTTATTTACAAACTTCATATCGTGCTCTACTAGGAGAATTGTTGTATTTAATTTATCTCTAATTTCCCTTACTGTTTCCATAAGTTCTAAGGTTTCTGTATCGTTTAAGCCTGCTGCAGGCTCATCAAGGATGATTAGTTTAGGATTTAGCATCAAGGTACGGGCTAGTTCTATTTTCTTTAGGATCCCATAGGGCTGCCCTGCCACCAGTTGATCTTTTATATGGTAAAGGCCCATGTATTTTAGGACTTCTTCTGCTTTTTTTCTTAACCTTTCTTCTTCCTTCCTGGCCTTTGGAAGTCTAAATAATTGGCTAAATAAGGAGGCTTTGAATTCAATATGGGAACCTACAAGGACATTATCTATTACAGATAATTCCCTTATGAGTTCAATATTTTGGAAGGTCCTAACTAATCCCTTTGATATGATTTCATGAGGTCTCTTTCCTACTAAATCCTCTACTACACCATCCTTGTTTTTGAAAAATACCCTGCCCTTATCGGGCTTGTAAAACTGGGTTATACAGTTGAAAACTGTAGTCTTACCTGCACCATTGGGACCTATAAGACCAAAGATTTCTCTTTCTTTAATTTCAAAAGATAAGGAATCTACAGCTTTAAGGCCACCAAAGGCTATGGAAAGGTCTTCAATTTTTAGTATAAAATCATGCTTGTTCACTGTAGCTCTCCTTTCTTTTCTTAAACTTAAACATAAGCTTCTTTAGGTCGTTTCTAATGTGTATAAGTCCCAAGGGGTAAAACAGAATTATAATTATTATCAATACCCCATTGAATATATAGGCTGCTCCGTCTATATCTCCTATTATGGGCAACCTTTTTAATATAAGGTCTGGCACTCCAAAGACTATAAAGGATCCTAAGATAGTTCCTGGGATAGACCTTACACCTCCGATAATAATAACTGCCAGTAAGTTTAAAGATAAGGTCAAAGTCCAAGCATTGGGGTAGGTGTATTTTACAAAATGCATGTATAAGACTCCACCTATGGCTGAATAGGCTACGGCTATGGCAAAGGATAGTAGCCTGTATTTAAAGATATTGATTCCCATGGCTTGGGCTGCAGCCTCTGACCCTCTCATGGTAGATAAGGCCCTGCCTGTATAGGAGTTAATTAGGTTATAGGTTAGTATCATAATCCCTATTAAGAAGACTACAATCATTATAAAGGACCCATTTCTACCTAATTCTATAAAACCTAAAAGGGTTGGATAGGATGCTTGTTTCCCTGAAAACCCATTGGTTACAGCTTCAAACTCTACAAAGCCCTTTCTAAGGATTTCAGATATGGCTAAGGTTGCTATGGCTAGGTAGTAGCCTTCTATTCTCAGAGAAACTAGCCCTGTTAATATTCCTATGACCATGGGGACTAAAACCGATATTAGCAAGGATATTTCAAAGGGGAGATTTAAGTCCTTGGTTATATAGGCTGCGAGGTAAGTTCCTAGGCCCATGAAGCCCGCTGTACCCAGAGATATTAAACCAGAATACCCTACTAATAGGTTTAGTCCCAAGGCCACTATGGAGAATATGAGAATACTTGCTATGGTTGTTAGGTAGGAATACTTGACTATTCCTAAATCTACCAGTATAGGAAGTATAATGAGTAAAATTCCAAAAACTATATAGTCTGAATAGGGCTTTTTACTTTTATATAGTTGAATAAGCTTGTTCTTTCCTTTATCCATATTTACACCTCCTATACCTTCTTAACAATCTTCTTGCCAAATAATCCATTTGGCTTAAATAGAATAGTTATCAAGATTAACACATATAATATTGAGTCACTCCAGATGGATGAAATATAAAAGGAGATGAAATTGCTGGCAAAGCCTATGATATAGGCTGCAACTACTGGTCCGTAGAAGGTTTGGAAGCCTCCCAGGACACAGGCTAAAAGTGCAATTATCTGTACTCCGTCCATCATGGATAGGTTTACACTACTAGTTGGGGCTATCATAAGGGCTGCCAAGGTTCCTAAAGCAGCTGCTATGGCCCATGACCCCATTGTAATCAGGGGCGTTGGTATACCCATCATCCTAGCCACTATATCATTGGAAGCAGTAGCCCTTACTGCCAGACCCCATTTGCTCTTCTGCAGCATAATGAATAGGAAGATCATGATTACAATACCTATGACAATGTTTAATATGGCATTGTAACTTATATTGGCTCCCATTATGGTATGGGCACCATAGATAAATCTTGGAAATTGAAGGGGGTCAGTACCAAAGAGCATTGGTGCCAAGCCTAAGAATATCATTATCAAGCCTAAAGTTATAATCTGTTTCGATACAGGATTGACATTCTGCGCCCTAGCTATGACTATCCTGTCTACTAAGACCCCTACTAAGAATGCAGATAACATGCCTAGGATGGCTACTGCAAAGGCTGGCAGGCCTGTACCCATGAGTATATAGGTTGCAATAAAGGCATTAAACATGGATATGGACCCTTGGGCATAATTAGTTGTATTAGATGTCCTAAAGATAAGGATTATACCTAATGCAGCTAGGGCATAGACACCTCCCGTTTCCAAACTATTTAACAGTATTTGAATGAATATGCTCATGTCTTCACCCCTTCTTACAAGATCTTAATCTCACTATTGTAGGATTTTACAAACCCTAGGACTAGAGTTATAAACTCCTGTGGTTTTTCGTACATTAGGGCATGGCCTGAACCCTTTACTACTACTAACTTGGAGTTTGGAATTCTTTTTTGCATTTCCTCCTGGTATTTTAAAGGTGTTGTAGCATCAAATTCTGAACCTATTATTAAGGTTGGAACTTTTATCTTGTGGATTTGGTCTGTTATATTTAAGTCTTCTGCTGATCTCACTAGCCTAATAAAGCCCTCATACCAGTCTGGCTTTAGGGAAAGGGAAAAGGCCTTTTCTCTCTCCATTAACCAATCTATATTTTCTTCGTAAAAGTCTGCTGAGTAGATAAAGGGCATGGTGGATTTGAAAAATACCCGACCATCATAGGTTTTAGCTGCATAAATCCAGCTTTCTCCAATGTCTTTCAACAGCTTATTTGTATGGCTGGTTGTGTTGGATAAGATTAGGCTTAAGAGCCTATCCTGGTGTTTTAAGGCAAATCTTTGTGCTACTTCTCCTCCATAGGAAATGCCTAGGAGATGAACTTGCCCAAGGTTGAGTTTATCAAATAATTCTATTAAACATTCCACATGGAAATCTTGAGAATACTGTTCATCTGCCCTATCGGACTGGCCCTGGTCTATGAAATCTACTAGGACTAGTTTGTTGTTTGCCGACAATATATCGACGAAGGCTGACCAGGATCCAGTACTCATCATAATCCCATTTAATATGACTAGGGGTTCTCCCTCTCCATAAACTTCATAATATATATTCTTATCCTTAATTTTTACCTTAGGCATTGTTTTCCCTCCTAGTTACCATATCATCAGTTCCCTAGCTTCTCTTTCTAATTGCTCTCTAAAGTCTGGATGGGCTATATTTATTAAGGCTTTAACCCTTTCTCTAAGGGAGGTACCCCTTAGGGAAGCTACACCATATTCAGTAACTACATAGTCAACATCATTTCTAGAAAGGGTTACTGCCGCTCCATGGGCAAGTCTAGCTACTATTTTAGATACGGTTACCCTTTCTTCTTGACCTGGAACCCTTACATTGGCTGTAGAGTGTAAGGCTATTATGGACTTGCCACCTTCAGACATTTGGGCCCCTATGGCTGTATCCGCCTGGCCTCCAGTACCTGAAAACTGTACATGGCCTATGGATTCTGAACAACATTGTCCAGTTAAGTCTATTTCCATAGTTGTATTTATGGAAACCATCTTATAGTTCTGGCCTATTACATAGGGGTCATTTACCCATGACCCTCTCATTACTTGAACAGCAGGGTTATCATCTACAAAATCATATAGCTTTTGTGTTCCTAGGATAAAGGTAGCTACCATTTTCCCTGGCATCAAGGTCTTATACTTGCCAGTGATAACTCCTGCTTTAAATAGGTCTACTACTCCATCTGTAAGCATTTCTGTATGAACACCTAAGTCCTTCTTGTTCATAAGTTCAGCAGCTACAGCATTTGGAATACCTCCTATACCCAATTGTATAGTGGAGCCATCTTCTATTAAGTCAGCTATATATTTTCCTATGATCCTGTCCTTTTCTGTTATGGGTACTTCAGCTAGGGCAGGAACCTTGTAATCTACTTCTATAACATAGTCAATGTCACGAATGTGGACTACTGAGTCTCCAAATGTCCTTGGCATATTTGGATTAACTTCGATTATGACTATGTCTGCATGTTCCATTATTTCCCTTTCATAGGTAGTAGATAGGGATATGGAAATATATCCATGTTTATCCATTAATGAACCTGCACCTATGAAGATATTAGGTTTTCTATGGAATAATCTCTTTTTAGCTGCCAGGTGAAGGTGGTTTGGTATATAGGAAACATTTCCGGTTTTATGTGCCTTTCTAATGGCTGGACTGTAGAACCATCCGTCCATGAAGAAACTTTCCTTATATTCTGGATTCATATAGTACTCATAATCACCCATTGGCAAGCAAGTGGTTACGTTTACATTTTTGACCCTATCTGCTATGGTGTGAAGGTTCTTCAAAAACTCCTTACCTTCAGCTGCAGCCATACCAGATACTATACTGTCATTTGATTTGACCATATTTAGTGCTTCTTCAACAGTTATTAGCTTATCCTTATACATCTTCATTACATCCATTTAATTACCTCCTATTGGTCCCCATTTGATTACATTTGCTGCCCAAGCATATCCTATGCCTGCTGCTATCATGGATATTACTGTACCGTCCTTGACTTTACCCTGTTCTAAAGCTAGATGTAGGGATAGGATTTGGTCTACTTGACCCATATGGCCATAATTAGATAAATAGATGCTTTGGTCTTCTGTTAAGCCTAAGGCCTCTACCATGGCCTTGTGTTGTGAATATTTGAAGTGTAGTACTGCTAGGTAGCCTAGCTCTTCCTTAGGAATACCTGATTTTTCAAAGGCCTTATCTATACAATAGAACCAATTTTTCATAGAAACTTCATTTAACCTGTCTTTCATATGCTTTGGATTAAATAGCCTTAGAGACTTATAAGCTTCATCTATGTTTTCTCTAGTAATAGGCTTTTCTGTGCCTCCGAATTCAACCCCTGCATCTCTGGCCATGGAGCCGTCGGTTAAGATATGGGTCCCTAGTAAAAGATTTCTGTTGTAGTTTTTCTTTAAGATAATGGCTCCGCCACCAGCTGATAGGTTATACATCATGGACATGTTCTTATCTGTATAGTCCACAAAGTCTCCATTTCTATAGCCACCAACTATCATCACTGTATTTATATCTTCATCTGCTATCATCATATCTTTAGCAATCTTCATGGCAGCTACTGTAGTGCAACATCTTTGTTGAACGTCTATGGCCCAGGCATTAGTAGCTCCTATTTTTTCCTGTATATATATGCCTGAGGTTGTTAGAGGATATTCCTTCCATTCCTCTCCCATACAGAGGATTAAATCTATTTCCTTAGGATCTACTCCTGTTCTCTTAAGGGCATCTAGGCCAGCTCTTACTCCCATCTCTTGAGTTCCATCATCTGGTCCTGGTATTGGCTTTTCTATTATACCTAGCTTTTCAATAACTGCTTCCTCTGCCCAATAGCCATTAGTTGCTTCAGATATTTCCTTAGCAGTCATCCTGCCTTCAGGTATATATATGCCTGTACCTACTATTCCTACATTTATATTAGTCACTTTATTACCTCCTAAACTTTACTCTAAAAAAGATAGCATAAGCTTCATAAACCTATCTAAGTCGTCGGTCATAGGTGCATGGCCACCATTGTCCAATAATTCTAATTTGGCATTTTCACCTATGGCTTCTGCTATGCCTACTCCCATATCCATAGGTACTACTAAATCGTTTTTACCTTGGATTACTAAGGTAGGTTGTGTTATCTTGTGGACTTCTCCTGTCCCTTCAACTACTCCATTGTGTTCATCTGAAATATTGAAGTAAACTAGGGAGTAGTCTACATCTACTAGGTTTCTTTGTTGCAACATTACATCTATATATTTTTCATACCTTTCTTCCTCTGGCTTATTGAAAGTATAGATTGTATTATCCCATACAAACCTTAGGAAGTTCCTATCCTTGTTTGCATAGGCATTTAAGATAGGTACTACTTGTACTGGATCCTTGCCTATTTCTTCCTTAGTCTTTAAAAGCTCTCCTAGTATTGGTTGGCCTTGGTCATCCTTCTTAAAGATTGGATATCCCTTTATGCCTACTGATTCTACTAAGATTAGTTTGTCTACATATTCTGGATAGTCTATGGCAAAGTACATGATGACTCCACCACCAGTTGACCAGCCTGCTAGGCTAAACTTCTTAAGCCTTAGTGCATCAGCAAACAGTTTTAAGTCTTCAGCAAAGTCCCTTAAGGAATTTACTGGAGTATTGTAGCTAGATATACCAAAGCCCCTCATGTCTATGGCATAAGTTGTAAAGTCTTCTGGCATACTTTCCATTACAGTATCCCAGTGTTGTGAACTTGACATATTACCGTGGACTAGGATAAGGACTTTTTCTCCTTCTCCTACCTTCCTATAACCTATGGTCTCACCATTTGGCAGTTCAATGGAATTTAATTTAATCATTTTAACCCTCCTCATTTAATAACCTGGCATTTTCATTTAACTTCTCTGCTCTTTCATTTATCTCAACAACTAGGCCCCTGATATAGTTGTTGATCTCTATTTGATGGGTTGAAATACTTAATAATTCCTCCAGCCTTCTTGAAATTTGGTCAGTAGATATTTTTAGGTCAGATATTATCTGTTCTGCATTTTTTACATAATCACTGATGGAATTAGCTAGGTTTCTAATTTCCTCTGCTACAACTCCAAAGCCTCCCCCTTCTTTACCCAGCCTTGCCGCTTCTATGGAGGCATTTAAGCCTAATAAATTGGTTTTTTCCGATATGGTTTTGATAAAGCTCAAGATGTTTTCCGTATCTGCCACCTTCTCCATAGATTCCTTTGCAAAGTCGTTTAGGCCACCGCCTACATCTTTAAGCTTATGGGAATTAGTGGTAATTATTTCTGTAATAGATGTTAGCTGCTCCATTGTATCCTTTAAGTTATCAGCTAAGGCTAAGAGTAAATCCTGCCTATCTACAGCCTCTGTAAAGGATACAGAACCTATTACATTGCCATATTCATCCTCAATTGGTATGGCTATGGCTATATATGGAAAACCAAAGACCTCTGGCCCAACCCTTCGAACTACCCTTTTACCCGTTGTAATGGATTCATAGTTTACAGAACCCTTTACATGGGGGTCTCCTGCCCTTAATTTATGGTCCTGTTTTTTGCTTGGAACATAAATTAGACATTTTTCTAGGTCACAAACTGATACTGCAAAGTCTGTATTGGTAAGTCTGTTTATATATGGTGCTACTTTTACAAAGGCATCCAGTAAGTTAGCCATGGAATTCTCCCTTCTTATCCTTTTTGTTGCTTATTTTTATATGCAACTAATGTGCCAAAAAAAATATAATAGATTATAGGGCTTTATGGGAGGTTTTTGTAAAAATTTATCGAAATGACTGTATTTTATTTGGACATGTACAAATTTTGTACAGACACAAGTGTACATTTCCATAAAAAAACTACCCTAAAAGGTAGTTTTAAGTGATGCCGTACTTTTCCATCTTGTTATATAGGGATGACCGGCTTATATTCAATAATTCTGCTGTTTTTAGCTTGTTTCCTTCTGTGTATTCTAAACATCTAAGGATGGCTTCCTTCTCCACATCTTCGATAGTATCCTTCAGTGGCCTTACTGGTCCATCTATGGCCTTAGTAGACCTTTGAGTTATATATACTGGCAGGTGAACTGGCATAATGGTATCCGAATCAGTAAGGTTAATAGCCCTTTCTAACACGTTTTCCAATTCCCTTACATTTCCTGGCCAAGAATGGGCTAGGAGGTATTCCAAGGCATTGTCCGAAATCTTGGACACATATTTACCTAGCTGGTTGGAAAGCTTTTTTAATAGGACCCTGGCCAGTTCTTCTATATCTTCTAGCCTTTCTCTCAGGGGTGGGATCTCAATAGTCATTACATTTAATCTATAATATAGGTCTTCCCTAAACTTCCCTTCTTGGATTAGCTTTTTCAAGTCCTTATTAGTAGCTGCTATTACCCTGACGTCTACTTTGATTACCTTGTTGCCTCCAACCCTTTCAAATTCCCTTTCCTGCAAGACTCTTAGGAGCTTGGCCTGCATCTTAAGTGGCATATCTCCAATTTCATCTAAGAATATGGTTCCCCCGTTGGCCAATTCAAACTTGCCGATTTTGCCACCCTTTTTAGCTCCTGTAAAGGCTCCTTCTTCGTAGCCAAAGAGCTCCGATTCTAGTAGTTCAGAGGGAATGGCTGCACTGTTTACTTTTACAAAGGGTGAAAAGCTTCTTACGCTGTCATTGTGGATTGCATGGGCAAATAATTCCTTTCCTGTCCCCGATTCTCCCAAAATCAAAACATTGGAAATGGAGCTTGAGGCCCTTTTACCTATGAATTTGGCTTGGGACATTTTTTCACTATTGCCTATGATGTTTTCCCAGGAATATTTGGCACCATACATCTCCTTCAATTGGTTTTTTATTAAATGAATCTCCGTTTCCAGTAGCCTGTTTTTGCTTATTATTTCCCTAAATTGTTCTAGGTCCTCAAACAATACCATGCCTACTGCATATTTTAAGTCTCCCTTATCATCTAAGACGGGTATCCTATGAACTATGGCTGTATGGCCATTTTCAAAGGTATGTTTCCATGCAATTTCTGCCTTTTTAGTTTTAAATACATAGGGAAAGCGAGAGTATTTGTCCACATCTAAGACATATTTTCCTATGATTTCTTCCTTTGGAAATCCCAAAAAGTCTGCAAATACTTGGTTTATCATCCTTATTATTCCGTTTTTATCTAGTAGAATCAGTGGAACTGGTAAAGGGTCAAATATCTTGTGTAACATGGATATAAGGTATTCCGTCAAAGCAGCATCCTCTTCCAGATCGAAGTATTCATCTGCTTGTAGCCTATCTTTACTTTTATAATCCATGAAGCACCTCCAGAATATCCATTAAATGCTAATATTATTTTATCATAGGTAAGGCCTAATATCGATAATATTATACAATAAAAAAAGCTATTATCTCTATTGGATAATAGCTTAAATAGTCTATAGTACAACTCCACCAGTTACTTCTAATACTGCACCTGTAACAAAGGAGGCTTCGTCAGAAGCTAAGAAGGCGTAAGCATTGGCTATTTCCTCTGGTTCTCCTAGTCTTTGTAATGGAGCTTTTTCCTTCATCATGTTTATCACCTTTTCAGGCATTTTCTTCACCATTGGAGTAGCTATGAAGCCTGGAGCTACTGCATTTACACGAACTCCCTTTCTGCCTAGTTCTTTGGCCCAGGTCTTGGTCATACCGATAACTCCCCATTTAGTTGCAGCATAGTTAGTTTGGCCAAAGTTGCCGTAAATTCCTACTACTGATGATGCGTTTAGGATTACTCCACTGCCTTGGTCTACCATTACTTTGGCAGCTGCCTGACCACAGTTATATACTCCCTTAAGGTTAACATCGATTACCTTATCCCATTGGTCTTCTGTCATCTTCAATAGGGTAGAGTCCATAGTTATACCTGCATTATTTACTAAAATATCTAGTTTGCCGAATTTCTCTAAAGTAAATTCAATCATCTTATTTACTGAATCCATCTTAGTTACATCAACATAGATACCTGCTACTTGACCGCCCATTTCTTTAATTTCATTTACAGTTCTTTCAATATCCTCTTCATTGATATCGGCTATGACTACCTTAGCTCCTTCTTTAACAAATTTTTTGGCAGTTGCCTCTCCTATCCCCCTAGCTCCTCCTGTAATAATTGCCACTTTGTCCAATAGTCTCATTCTACTTCCTCCTTATATAAAAATATTGTTGTTAAGCTTTTGCCATTTTATATAAGCAAGAAGTGTGCCATTTTTTATGAGACTACTAGTTTAATAAAATTGTCTGATGGGTCTTTAGTAAATAAACCTTCTTCATTCTCTATTATTTCATAGCCTAATTTTCTTAGGTTATTTATTTTTTCTTTTAATACTTCATGATTTGGAAATGCCAGGGACAGGTATTTCATGCCTGCAGAGTTTTCTGGTAGGGGAGGAGCATTTCTTCCATGCCAAATATTTAAGCCTATATGGTGGTGGTAGCCTCCGGTAGATAAAAATAGATTATGCTAGCTTTTATATTCTAGGTAAATATATATTACCCAATAAAATTGAGTTAATAACTAATAGTGAAAAGTGAATAGTTTTTCCACACGAAAAAAATGGCAAATCTTTCAGAGGCACTCGTACAATTTGTCATTTTTTCTCAAGTATATGACCCTAAAGCTAGACCCAAATAATTGTGAATTGTGCATTGAATAAAATTGTGCAATGTGAATTGTGAATTAGATAAATCAATTTGGGTATATAATATAAAATATATTAAAAGAAATAGGTGATGGAATGGGAAATATAGCTGCTTTTTTTGATATTGACGGAACTATATTTAGGAATTCATTGATGATAGAGCATTTTAAGAAGCTAATTAAGTACGAAGTCATAGACCCTTCAGTCTGGTATAGCAAAATAAGGCCAATCTACGATGAATGGGAAAAGAGGTATGGAGATTTTGACGACTATTTAGAGGCACTAGGTAAGGTATATATAGATGAATTAAAGGGGGTAAACAAGTCTTATATTGAGTTTATAGCCTCTCAGGTAATCAACTTAAATGGAGACATGGTATATAAATACTCTAGAAACAGGATAAAATGGCATCAGGAAAATGGCCATAAGGTGTTTTTCATATCAGGAAGCCCAGATTTTCTGGTGTCTAAAATGGCCGAAAAATATGGAGCCACAGAATATAGGGGGACTACTTATTATGTAGATGAAAATAATAACTTTACAGGCCAGATTAAAAGGATGTGGGACTCAGATAATAAGTTAAAAACCTTATCCGAATTTCTAGAGAAATATGATATAGACCTAAGCTCAAGCTATGCCTATGGAGACACAGTAGGAGACTTATCCATGCTTGAAATGGTAGGTAACCCTGTAGCCATAAATCCAAATAGGGAGCTTATTTTAAGACTTAGGGAACATGAAAGCCTTGGAAAAAAGGCCACCGTTATAATAGAAAGAAAAGATGTCATATATAAGTTAAAGGCAGATGTGGAGATCTTATAGTTAAGTATTGTCTTGTGTGTATTCCATAAGGATTGGCCCATAATGAAAATAGGAAAGATAGAGATTATATAAAAGATGCATGGTCACTTTAGATTGTCACCATGCA
>JAAYFT010000035.1 GCA_012728125.1 Tissierellia bacterium
AAAGGGATACAATATATATGTATCAGGCTATACTGGTACTGGAAGGAATTCCTACTCCTATTTAGTAGCAAAGGAATTTGCAGATAAAAAACCAGTACCTAAGGATTGGTGCTATGTATATAATTTTCAAAAACCCAATTGTCCCAAGGCCTTAAGCTTAAAGCCTGGTGAGGGAATAAACTTTAAGCAGGAGTTGGAAGCTGCCATAAAAAATATTGGCTTGGAAATACCTAAGATTTTAAACTCTAAGGATTATGAAGACAGGAAGCATGCCATATTCAATGAAAATAAGAGGTTAGCAGAAGAAATTTTAGCGGAATTAAATGGCTTTGCAAAGGAATATAACTTTGTTTTTAGGCAGACTGAAAAAGGACTTTTACCTATACCCCTAGTCAACAATAAACCGATGACAGAGGAGGAAATGAACAATCTATCTGATGAGGAAATAGAGAGATTAGGCAAGCTTTCAATAGAATTAAACCAAAAATCCTTTGAGTATAAGAAGAGAATAGCAGCAGTAGATAAAAAGTTAAAAAATGAAATCAAGAAGTTAAGAGAAGAATTAGTTTCCTTAGTAGCAACTTCTTTTATTGGTCCTATTCAAGTGAAATATAGGGAAAATGAAGGCATTTTTAATCATCTATTAGATACTAAAAAGGACATAATAAAGAATTATGAAATGTTCTTAGGAAAAGATGGGGAAATGACAGTTGAGAGCCTATTTTTTCAAGGCAGCAAGCGGGAGGATTTTCTAAAAAGGTATTCCGTTAACCTATTTATAGATAACAGAAATCGAACAGGTGCACCAGTTATAAGGGAGATGAACCCAACATATTACAACTTGTTTGGGAAAATAGAGTATGTAAATGAAATGGGGGTTGCCAAAACTGACCATACAAGGATAAAGCCCGGTTCCTTCCATGAAGCCAACGGTGGATATATAATAATCCAAGCTAAGGACATACTTCAAAACAAATTAGCTTGGGATGGATTGAAAAGAGCTTTAAATAGTGAAGAGCTGAAAATAGAAAATGTTGTCTTGTCTAATCTAACAACAGAAACCTTAAGCCCTGAACCAATACCCTTGGACTTAAAAGTAATTATTATAGGAGATTATCTGACCTACCATTTATTATATGCCTACGATGATGAGTTTAGAAAACTATTTAGGATTAGGGCTGATTTTGATATAGAGATGGAAAGAAGTGAAGAAAATATTTTAAAAACGGCAGGATTTGTTGCCTTCCAATGTAAGGAAGAAAATCTACTTCCTTTTGATAGGGAAGCCTTAGGAGCCATAGTTGATATAAGTAGTAGAATAGCAGATGAAAGGGATAAGCTGACTGCCAGATTTAGTAAATTGGTTGAAATAATATTTGAAGCCGATGGTTGGGCAAGAAGTGAAGGAAAGACAATTGTTACCAAGAAAGACGTGGAAAAGGCAATACGGAAAAAAGAATATAGAAATAATTCCTACGAAGAAAAATTATTGGAGCTAATAGAAAAAGGAATAATTATCATAGATACAGAAGGAGAGAGAATAGGAGAAATTAACGGACTTTCAGTAATAGATCTAGGCCAATATGCCTTTGGTAGGCCTGTGAAAATAACTGCCAATACCTACTTTGGTAAGGATAGAATAATAAATATAGAAAAAGAATCTGAACAAAGCGGAAATATACATGATAAGGGAGTCCTAATTTTAAGTGGGTATTTAGGAGAGAAATATGGTAAAAATATTCAACTAGCCATGACTGCCAGTATAACCATGGAACAATCTTATGATGGGGTAGATGGAGATAGTGCTTCTAGTACAGAACTATATGCTATACTTTCAAGCCTTGCTGATATTCCAATAAAACAAGGAATTGCGGTAACAGGCTCGGTTAATCAAAAGGGCGTAATTCAGCCTATTGGCGGTGTAAATGAAAAAATCGAAGGTTATTTTAAGGTATGTAAGCTTAAAGGATTAAAAGGTGGAGAAGGAGTTATTATTCCTAGGAAGAATATAGATAATCTAATGTTAAATGAAGAAGTAATAAATGCTGTTAAGGAAGGTAAATTTACAGTATTTGGGGTAGACACCATAGATGAAGGAATGGAAGTATTAACTGGCTTAAAAGCAGGGACGTTAAATGAAGATGGAGAATATGAAGTGGGTACTGTAAATTACCTTGTACAGGAGAAGCTATATTATTACTATAATTTAAGCAAGGAATTTGAGGAAGAAAAAGAAGAAGGGATGGCCTAGCCATCCCTTAACTACTTGCATAATTATCAAAATAACCTTGAACTAGTACAACAGGGGTTCCCTTGTCTCCACTACCACTAACTAAATCACAAAGGCTACCTAGTAAATCGGTTAGTCTCCTTGGAGTTGTACCTAAAGAATCATTTTCTTTAACAACATTACTTTCTTTATTATTGATCTTCTTTCTAACTGCATCAGCAACTTCTTCACCAGATAGGTTGCTTAACTCAGTATCTACAATATATTTTAACTTTAACTCATTTGGAGTACCTTCTAAACCTTTAGTGTAACCAGGAGACACTACTGGGTCAGCCAGTTCCCAAATCTTACCTACAGGGTCCTTAAAGGCCCCATCACCATATATCATAACTTCCACATGTTTTCCTGTTTCTTCTTTTATCCTTGCTTGGACCTTTTCAACAAAGGTTTGACAATCCCTTGGGAATAATTTTAACTCTGTAGAAGTGGCAAGATTAGAACCAAGAAGGCCATAGTCTGGATTATAACCAGAACCATCTATTGATGAATTGAGAATATCGTCTAAGCCTAGAACTATATTTGCTCCAGCATTTTTCAGGATTCTTTTTGTCCTTTGTCTTTCATGGACATTGGCCACTAAAACATCCTTAGTATAGTCTAATATGGTCTTTGGATTATTTGAAAATATGATTTCAATATTGTCTTTTCCTATATTTTTATAAATATCTACATAATCAACAGCTGTAAAAGGATGCAAAACCTTATCTCCGAACAATCGCCTATAATCTGATTCTGTTAAGACATCAGTGTAGGGGTTAATATCTAATTCATCCATTTTATCTATATCCATTAGATGGTTTCCTACCTCATCGGAAGGATAGGAAAGTAAAAGTACTACTTTTCTACCACTGGAAATAATACCTTTTAATATTAAAGAAAACCTGTTTCTACTGAGTATAGGGAAAACTAATCCTATTGTTGAAGGAAATTTGTTTTTAATATCCTTGCTTATAGCATCTATAGAGGCATAATTACCTTGTGCCCTTGCTAATAATGATTCAGTAATACCTAAAACATCATTGTCTCTAATTTGGAAATTTTCAGAAGCAGCTGCTTTCAATAATGAGTCTACTACTATACTAACTAAATCGTCACCCTTCTTAATTATAGGAGTCCTAATACCCCTAGCAATAGTGCCTACGGTTCTAACCATAATAATTCCTCCTAATTCAAATTCACATACCTAATATATTATATCATTAATTAGCTAGAATGAAAGGTTAGGATTAATTATTTTTTTGAACAATCTATGATTCTTTTTTCAGTAATAATTATGTCTACTGGAATATCAAAGCTTTCAGTAGGAACCTTGTCTACGATTTGTAGGTCAAAGGCAAGGCCAATTTTCATCACTTCATTATCTAAGTTTGAAAGAAACCTATCATAATATCCTCCACCATAGCCAACCCTATATCCATCTTCAGCGAAAACTACTCCAGGCACTAAGATAAGGTCGATGGTATTGGGATCCACAAATCTTATAAATTCCTTTTTAGGAGTTAAAATATCATAGAAACCTATTTCTAGCTCAGAAAAGTCAAGTAGTTCAGATACTTTCATTTCCCTAGTTTCTGGAATGGTAATAGGCACTACTATGGATTTACCCCTATTTAAAGATTTTTTAATAATATCATGGGTGTGTATTTCATCTTTAAAACTGATAAAGGACATTATCCTTTTTGCATTTATATAATAATCCATTTCATATAACTTTTCCGCAATGGTTTTACTATATTGGATAATATCTTCCTTCGACAATTTTGACCTTTTTTCTAAGACTTTTTTCCTCAAACTCTTTTTATCCAAAAAAATCACCTCTTTTTGTTTATTTATCCCACAATTTATATTATAATATACTAATAAGATAAAGGTAAAGAAATTGGGATTTTTTGGGACTTAGCTTGATTGATATAGATACTATAATGTAAGGGTGAGGTGATTGTGTGATTGAGCTTCAAAATGTTGATAAGGAATATGATAATAATGTAAGGGCCCTTATCAATATAAATTTACATATACATAAAGGTGAATTTGTTTTTTTAGTTGGATCTTCAGGAGCAGGAAAATCAACTCTAATAAAACTATTGTTAAAAGAAGAAGAGCCTACTTCTGGTAGGATAATCCTAAATAACATGGATATTACAAAGGTGAAAAATAGGAAAATTCCCTATATAAGAAGGAATATAGGTGTAGTCTTTCAAGACTTTAGGTTACTTCCCAATAAGACAGTTTATGAAAATGTAGCCTTTGCCATGGAAATTATAGGGGCCCATCCCAAGGAAATAAGACGAAAGGTGCCTATGGTACTGAGTATGGTAGATTTAAGCAAAAGAGCTTCAAGTTTCCCAGACCAATTATCTGGAGGGGAAAGACAAAGGGTCTCCATTGCCAGGGCAATAGTCAATAGTCCACCTGTTTTAATTGCGGACGAGCCTACAGGAAACCTAGATCCTGATACTGCATGGGAGATAATGAAAGTATTGTCTGATATAAATGCACGGGGTACCACAGTTCTAATGGCAACTCACGCTAAAGATATAGTTAACAGTATGAAAAAAAGAGTTGTCGAAATCCATGAAGGTAGACTAATTAGAGACGAGCAGAAGGGTGGATATGGCAATGAGATTACGAGTATTTAAGAATATTATTAAACAAGGATTCCAGGGGATGTGGAGAAATAAAAGTATGGGGCTGGCTTCAGTAAGCTCCATATCTGCAGTTTTACTGATTTTAGGTGTAGTTTTAATCTTGATCCTAACCATAAATAATATAGTGTTAGAGACCAAAACAAAATTTGATGAGATACAGATTTACTTGGAAGATGATTTAACCAATGCAGACTTAGACAGGATAGAAGATAGTATTAAAGATATGGAAGGAGTATTATCCTTAGTATTTATATCTAAAGAACAGGGTCTAGAGATCATGAAGGAAGGTTGGGAAGAGGATGCATACCTGCTAGAGGGCTTAGAGGAAAACCCACTTCAAGATTCTTACATAATTCAACTGGTGGATATTAAGTATGCAGATGCCATAGTTTCCCAATTGGCCACCATAGAAGGTATAGAGGATGTAAAATACTACCAGGACGTAATAGATAAGCTCATGTTAGTTGCCAATTATATTAGGTTTGGTGGAATAGTGGTCATAGGAGCCTTAATGTTAGTTTCAGTATTCATCATTTCCAACACCATAAAGGTAACTGTTACTGCCAGAAGGCGTGAAATCAATATAATGAAATATGTAGGGGCAACTAACGGGTATATAAGGGGGCCTTTTATTATCGAGGGAATATTATTTGGCCTTATAGGAGCTGGCCTATCCATTTTGATAATTAAATTTGGATACGAATACTTTTTCAAATCTGTTAATGATAAACTTTATCTGTTATTTACTGTATATTTAGTGACTCCATCTTTGCTTATAAAGGATATAGCAATAATTTTTACAGCCATAGGTGTTGGTATAGGAGCCTTAGGTAGTTTAGTTTCTTTAAAACGATTTCTAAATGTATAAGGGGGAGTAGGAATGAGGAGCAAAAGAAGAACTTTTTACTTAATATTAGCTCTAATATTTGTTTTCAATTTTATTTATGCCTATGCTGATACATTAGATGACTTAAAGAAAAAGCAGGAAGAGATAAACAAGCAAATTGAAAATACTAAAAAAGAGATTAATTCAATAAAGCAGGAGACTAAGAATATTTCCAAGGAAATCGAGGAGTTAGATAGGAAATATGATATTACTCTTAATGAAATAGGACAGGTAGAAAAAGAAATAGCTGAATTGGAGGAAAGAATAGAGTTTACTACTGAAGAATTAGAAGAAGCAGAAAATAATATAGAAGACAAACAGGATACTTTTAACAAGAGATTAAGGGTCATGTATAAAACTGGAACTGTAGGCTACTTAGAAGTTTTATTGGCCTCAGCTGACCTCAAGGACTTCCTTTCCAGGACAGACATGTTGAAGGCCATAGCCAAACACGATACTGAGTTAATCAAATATATGAAGGAACAAAGAGATACTATAGAATTAAAGAAAACTGAACTGGAAATGCAGAAAAAGTCTTTGGAACTGTCTAAGTCAAAACTTGAGGATAGAAGAAGGGAATTGGCTTCAGTAACTAGATCTAAAGAAGACCGGATGAGGGATTTGGAGAAGGATTTAAAGGCTTATGAAGCTGAAGAAGATAAATTAATTGATTTGGCTAAGGAGATTGAAGATGAGATAATAAAGAGGTCCAGAAATACAGGTTCATACGAAGGTGGACAAATGCAATGGCCAGTTCCAGGCTATTCAAGGATAAGTTCCCCCTTTGGATACAGAATTCATCCAATTCTAAAGGTTAAAAAACTCCATACAGGTATAGATATACCTGCAGCTACTGGTACACCAATAGTGGCTGCAGCAGCGGGAACAGTAATATATGCAGGGACCTTAGGTGGATATGGTAAAACGGTAATGGTAGACCATAATGGTGGTATAGTGACACTGTATGCCCATAATTCACAAATACTTGTAAAAGAAGGACAAGTAGTAGAAAGGGGAGAGACATTGTCTAAGGCAGGAAGCACAGGCATGTCTACAGGACCCCACCTACATTTTGAAGTCAGGGAAAACGGAACATATGTGGATCCAATGCCATACTTAAAAGGGGAATAATCACTATTTAGTGAATAACTAATAATGTAAAGTGAATAGTAGTTAAATAAGACCTGGCATAAAATATCTGTGAAAAATGACAAATTGGCGAGTGCATCAAATCTTGAAAGGTAACGAGCCAATTGTCATTTTTTCTTATATTCAAAGTTCAGTCTTATATATATTTAATCTTAAACTATATGGGCTCAAACTCTAACTCTAATAATTGTCAATTGACGAGAATTGTGAATTGTGAACTGTGAATTGAGAATTGAGAATTGGTGAACTAGTGAATTGATTAATACCCTATTTCAGTGGTATAATCTTAATAATAAATAAATAGAATAGCTGTATAACCCAAAATAATTCGAGGTGAGAAGATGTCCAAAAGAAAAGTTACAATTTTATTAATAATAGTAGTCTTAGTTACCAATATTATTACCTTTGGCTTGACTAATTTGATGAGTATAAGCCTTCATAATAAAGCCTATGTACCTAAGGCTGAATACCATAGATTAAAATCAGTATATGAACAGTTTTCTAAAGTTTTGTATGTTGAACAATACATTAGGGATAATTATTTAAGGGATGTAGATGATAAGAAATTAATCGACGGTCAATTAAAGGGTATGCTTAACTCCTTAGGAGACCCATATTCAAATTATATGACGGAAGATGAATTTGCATCATTGTTACAGCAAACAAGTGGAACCTATGCAGGTATAGGAATAGTAGTTACCCCCGGAGAGGATAATCTAATAACCGTAGTATCACCTATAGAGGGAACACCGGGAGAAAGGGCAGGCATTAAAAGTGGCGATAAGATTATAAGAGTAGATGGAAAGGAATTCTTGGCTGAAAACATGGATGAGGCCGTTAAGGTAATGAAGGGTGAACCAAAGACTAAAGTAGTTCTTACCATAATGAGGAAGGACAAAAACGGCAATAATGATATATTCGATGTAGAAATTACTAGGGAGATAATAAGATTAGTAACGGTTAAGTCTAGTATAATAGATGATGATATAGGATATATAAAGATTACTTCCTTCGATGATTTAACATATAAGGATTTTAAAACTGAATTAGATAAACTAGGTAAAAGAAATATAAAAGGTTTAATCATAGATTTAAGGAATAACCCTGGAGGATTACTAGACAGGTGTGCTCAAATAGCAGATGAACTCCTTGGAGAAGGGGATATAGTATATACAGAAACTAAAACTGGAAAAAGGGAATATATTAAATCAAATAAATCAATGGTGGATTATCCCTTAGCCATATTAATAAATGGAGGTTCAGCTTCCGCATCGGAGATCTTAGCAGGAGCAGTAAAAGACCATGGAAGGGGCGTACTAATAGGCACAACTACCTTTGGTAAAGGAGTGGTGCAAAGGATAATCGATTTAAAGGACGGAACAGGTTTAAAACTAACTATATCTGAATATTTTACACCAAATGGAACTAATATCCATGGGGTTGGTATAGATCCAGATATAGTTGTAGAATTACCAGAAGGAGTAGAAGAAATAGGAGTTGATAACTTAAAGGAAGACACCCAACTACAAAGAGCCATAGAAGAAATAAAATCGAATATTGAATAATCATCTAAAAAAAGGAGAATAAAGTATGTATGGTTTGTATCAGATTGTATATTTTACAATAATAGATATATTAAATACTTTAAAATCTCCTTTTTTTATTATCGTTTTTTCCATAATATGTTTTCAATACTATCAAATTAGTAAAATAGAAAAGAAGTATTTGGGCTATAAAAAGTCCATTTTATTAAAAAGTCTTGTATCTACCTTTTTTGGTATATTGGGGGGCATAATAACTACTGTGGCTTTTCTTTATCTAGGGGTAGTTGCAATTCCAATGGACTATATGTATATATTATTTGTAGTAATAGTATTATCCTTTTTCAATCCTAGATTTATGTGTTTTTCCTATGGTGGAAGTATAGTATCCCTATCTAGTTTAATCCTTGGATTTCCCAAAATTGAAATTTCTCAAGTTATGTCAGTAGTAGCAGTACTTCATATGGTAGAAAGTTTACTTATACTTGTAGACGGTTGGAAAAACAAATTGCCAACATATTTTGAAAGGAAGAATAGTACAGTGGGAGGCTATACGATGAATAGGTTTTGGCCAGTTCCCTTTGTAATCTTTATAGGGGATGGTTTAATTCATCCTATAACTCTAATGGCTATTCTCAGCTATGGAGATTTTTCCATATCCACCTTCCCAAAAAGAAAGGCTGCAAAAACTTCACTAGTATTGTTTATATATAGTGTTATCCTATTATACATTGCAAAAACAGTAGACAATTTATTTGTTGCGCCAATATTTGCCTTATTAGGCCATGAGTATATAATTTTATCCAATAAAAGAAAAGAATTAAAAAAACAGCCTATATTCATCCCCTTAGATAAGGGAGTAAGGGTACTTGGAATTATTCCAGGGACCATAGCCCATAAGGTGGGGATTAAAATAGGAGATATAATACTTAGAATTAATGGGGTTGAAGTCAATAATGAAAAGGATTTGGAAGATTTCATGAAAGTAGATTTCACTAGATTAAAAATTGAGTACTTTAATATGAAATCCGGTTTAAATACGAGAAATTATTACGGTAAGAAAAAACCCCTAGGACTCATAATAGTCCCTAGGGATTTTTAATTACCTTTTAGCTTATTTACATCAATGGAATAGATCATCTCAGTCTTATTATCCTCAAAGGGTAGCAATATATTTAAATATATTATATTGCTTTTTTCATCATAAAAGATTTTATCTCCTATAATAGTAGTTATTTCTTCAGCTTCACTGTCCCTAACCCTATATTTAATAATAGTATAATCGGCGTTATTAGTATTTTGATTTACATAAATTAAACTATCTTCATCAATTATATCATAGTTAGAAATATTTCCTTCAATTGTACTAGCTATCTGTTCATCCTTTAAATCATAAATGTACAAGAAATTACTATCGTTCTTTTCATTTTTCTTTAAATAGGCAATTAAATCCTGAGATAAAAACTTTATACTAAAGCCCTTATCTATTAATTTATAGGTATGCCAATCACTAGTCATATAAATATTCCTATTAACTTCATTTTCTACTCTTTCTGTAACAATAAAAGTATCACCTTTAACTATTAGGTTATCCAGTATCCTATCTACTTTCTTAATTATCTTTATTTCATTGCTTTCTACATTATATGAATAAATAGTAGATGTATTTTCATTATTTCCAAGAAGATATAATGTATCCTTATCCTTCCATCTCATTCTTCTAGGATTAAAATTAGGTTCAAAGCTTATTTTAAAAACCCTTTTATCTTCAAAAGATATAATATATAGGTTTTGCTTTTCTTCTTTCCCCTCTATAAGAGAGATATAAGTATTGTCAGAATTGAATTGAGCAGCCTGGATTTTGTAATCTGAAGTATAAAGGGTTACTTTTTCCCTATTTGAAAGATCTAAATACCACAGTTGTTCATTTATCTTTTCTGGGTCATCCTTATTAGTTATGGTTTTCTTATACAAGATATGCTTTCCATCTATATAGTCTAAAACATGTCCTTGGTCCAACAGGGAAGAAACAATTGTCTTTTCTGACTCAATAATTTCACCAGAATTGGCATCGATTATAGTAGATAAGTTTATTAAAGGAACTATAGAGTTTTCCCTATCAAAAACACCCCTGTAAGATATATTCCACACTATATTGTTTTCTTCTTTAAGCAAACTATAACTAGGTAACCTATTAGTAGCAATTTTAAATTGGGATTGGATTTTATTTAATATATCGTTAATGCCGAATTTTATCTTCAATTGCTCATAATCATCAAAAACTATATTAAAACTTAGATTACCCTTGTTAGTGTTTAATTCACTTAATTCCAAAATTACTTGAGGAACTGACAATGAAGGGTTTTCACCCTTAATACCAGATACATGTATATTTACCACATTACCTTTTTTTACTATATTATTGATACTTATTTCAGAATACTCAGTTAATCCTAAGGAAGCAAGTATTTTAACATTATTTTTATTTGAAAGTACCTCTACATTTGGTTCCGTTGATTGGAAACTTTTAGAGAATACTACTTGTTCAATTACATATTTAACTTCCTCTTCTTCAAAGGTGGTATCATCCTCTGCTGTCATGGGGACATTAGTGTTGTGATTACAGCTAAGTAGGATTACCATCAAAAACATTGAGAGTACAAAAAAAAGCCCTTGTTTCATTGAAGTCTCCTCCTTAGGAATAGTTTACTATAATAAACTTATTTCTTCAATATACTTTTTGTGATACTATAAGAATACCTAGTATACTTATAGTTATAATATCTTTGACAAAAGCTACAAAATATATATAATATTATTATGAACAAATGTTCAAATAATGAGGTGTTAATATGAATAAATTTAAAATAGAATCCAACTTTAGACCAACTGGTGATCAGCCTGAAGCAATTGAAAAACTAGTAGAAGGTATTAATAATAATCTAAAACACCAAGTTTTACTAGGAGTTACTGGTTCAGGTAAGACTTTTACCATGGCAAATCTTATTGAAAGGGTACAAAAACCTACCCTGGTCATAGCCCATAATAAAACTCTTGCCTACCAATTGGCTTCTGAGTTTAAAGAGTTTTTCCCCAATAATGCAGTTGAGTATTTTGTAAGTTATTATGATTATTACCAACCTGAGGCCTATGTACCCCAATCGGATACCTATATAGAAAAGGATGCCTCAATAAATGATGAAATAGATAAGCTAAGGCACTCTGCCACAGCAGCCTTATTTGAGAGAAAGGATGTAATTATAGTGGCTTCTGTGTCCTGTATATATGGATTGGGAGACCCAATTGATTATGAAAATCTAGTTATATCCTTAAGGCCTGGCATGATTAAGGATAGAGACGAAATAATGAGAAAGCTAATAGATATTCAATATATTAGGAATGATGTAAACTTTGTAAGGGGTACCTTTAGGGTTAGGGGAGATATTTTAGAGATCTTCCCAGCTTCATCTAGTGAAAACACCATCAGGGTTGAATTCTTTGGTGACGAAATAGACAGAATAGTAGAGGTAAACTACCTAACAGGTGAGATTATTGGACTTAGAAACCACGTATCCATCTTCCCAGCTTCCCACTATGCAACCACTGAAGATAAACTAAAAAAGGCAATAAAAAGCATAGAAGAAGAATTGGAAGAAAGGCTTAGGGAATTAAGGGATATGGATAAGTTACTTGAAGCCCAAAGACTGGAGCAGAGAACTAGATATGATTTAGAAATGTTGGAAGAGATGGGCTTCTGTCAGGGTATAGAGAATTATTCTAGACATTTAAGCAATAGGCCCCCTGGAAGCAGGCCCTTTACTTTAATCGACTATTTCCCAGATGATTTTTTAATAATTGTAGACGAATCCCATGTTACTATTCCCCAAATAAGGGGTATGTACGAGGGGGATAAGTCTAGAAAGACTAATTTAGTAGAGTATGGATTTAGGCTACCTTCAGCCTTGGACAATAGGCCATTAAAATTTGAAGAATTTGAGTCCTTAGTCAATCAAATCATATATGTATCAGCAACACCTGGACCCTATGAGCTTAAACATACACAGAATACTGTAGAACAGATTATTAGACCTACAGGCCTATTAGACCCAATAATAGAAGTTAGGCCAACTAATAACCAGATAGATGATCTAGTAAATGAAATCCATAAGGTAGTAGCTCGAGAGGAAAGGGTACTGGTTACTACACTTACTAAGAGGATGGCAGAAGACTTGACAAATTACTTTAAGGATATTGGAATCAAGGTAACCTATCTACACTCAGATGTGGAGACCATAGAAAGGATGGAAATAATTAGAGACTTGAGACTAGGTAAATATGATGTCCTAGTGGGTATCAATTTACTTAGGGAAGGATTAGACTTACCAGAAGTATCCTTAGTAGCCATATTAGATGCGGATAAGGAAGGATTTTTAAGGTCTGAAACGTCTTTAATCCAAACCATAGGTAGGGCAGCAAGAAATGTCAACGGTAAAGTAATCATGTATGCAGATGAAGTAACTAGGTCTATGGAAAGGGCCATAAATGAGACTAATAGGAGAAGAAAGATTCAAGATGAATATAATAAAAAGCACAATATAACTCCAAAAACTATTAAGAAAGGCATAAGGGAGATTATAGAGGCTACAATTGTAGCAGAAGAAGAGGTTGAATATAAAGATGATGCCTTTACTAAAGAAGAAATAGAAGGAATGATTCTAGGTTTAGAAACTGCCATGTTGAAGGCCGCAGAAGAACTAAACTTTGAAAAGGCAGCTGAACTAAGAGATAAAATTATAGAATTGAGAAAGAAGTTAAAATAGAGGTGAAATGATGACAAAAGATGAAATAGTTATACAAGGCGCTAGGGAAAACAATTTAAAGAATGTATCCTTAAAATTGCCAAGAAACAAATTCATAGTCTTTACCGGCTTGTCAGGCTCTGGCAAGTCATCCCTAGCCTTTGATACCATATATGCCGAAGGCCAAAGAAGATATGTAGAAAGTCTATCTAGTTATGCTAGACAATTTCTTGGACAAATGGATAAGCCTGATGTGGATTATATAGAAGGTCTATCTCCATCTATTTCCATTGACCAAAAAACAACTTCAAAAAACCCAAGATCCACTGTTGGGACTGTGACTGAAATCTATGATTATCTAAGGTTACTATATGCCCGTATAGGGACCCCATATTGCTATAACTGCGGTAAAGAGATTAGCAGCCAAACTGTGGAGCAAATGGTAGACAAGATAATGGAGTCTGAAGAAGGGACAAGATTTCAAATTTTAGCTCCAATAATAAGGGAGAAAAAAGGCGAACACAAGAAGATACTTGAAAACATTAAAAAAGAAGGCTTTGTAAGGGTTATAGTAGATGGAGTAATGTTCGATATAGGGGAAGACATAAGTTTAGATAAGAATAAAAAACATACTATAGAAGTTGTAGTAGATAGGATAGTTGTTAGGGAAGACATAGAAGGAAGACTTGCTGACTCCTTAGAAACGGCCTTAAAATTAGCAGATGGCCTTGTAATAGTAGACTTTATAGGCAAGGAAAGAGTAATGTTTAGTGAGAAGTTGGCATGTCCAGACTGTAATATAGCCATAGAAGAATTATCTCCTAGGATGTTTTCTTTCAACAGCCCCTTTGGTGCCTGTCCCACCTGTAATGGCTTAGGATTTTCTAAGGAAATAGACGAAAACTTAATTATCCCAAATCCTGAATTAAGTATAGATGAGGGGGGGATTGCCCCTTATGCTAATTCAAACGGACATACCTATTATTATCAAATGTTCAGAACCCTAGCAGAAGATCATGGCTTTGATACTAAAACCCCATTAAAGGATGCCCCAAAAGAATTTATTAAGGAGCTCCTATATGGAACAGAGAGAGAAATTAATTTCAGCTTTGTAAGCCATTTTGATGATGAGGGCACGAGAAGTTACAAGGGAAGGTTCGAAGGTATAATTCCAAACCTTCAAAGAAGATATGAATCTACCAACTCAGATTATATGAGGAATAAAATAGATGAATATATGGCTGAAAACCCTTGTCCTACTTGTAAGGGTAATAGGCTAAGAAAGGAAGTTTTGGCTGTTAAGATTAATGGCCTAAATATAGCAGAGTTAACTGACCTATCTATAGTTCAAGCCATAGATTTTTTCGATAATTTAGTCCTAACTGAAAAAGAAAAAATAATAGCGGAACAAGTTCTAAAGGAAATAAAAGAAAGACTCAATTTTTTAAAGAATGTAGGCCTAGACTACCTAACCTTATCACGTTCAGCAGGCACCTTATCTGGTGGAGAAGCCCAGAGAATTAGGTTGGCTACTCAAATTGGTTCTAGCCTAGTGGGAGTAGTTTATGTATTAGACGAACCAAGTATAGGTCTACACCAGAGGGATAATGAAAAGCTTATAAAGACTTTAAGGGATTTAACTGATATAGGCAACACCTTAATAGTAGTTGAGCACGATGAAGATACTATGTATGCTGCAGATCATATAGTTGATATAGGACCTGGAGCTGGCATCCACGGAGGAGAAATAGTTGCCCAGGGGACCATAGAAGAGATAAAAAATAACCCAAATTCCATCACTGGCCAATACCTGTCAGGAGCTAAAAAAATTGAAATTCCAGAGGAAAGGCGAAAGCCAAATGGAAAATGGTTAGAAATCATTGGTGCTGAGGAAAACAACTTGAAAAATATAGATGTAAAAATCCCTATAGGTTTATTTACTTGTATTACTGGGGTATCTGGTTCTGGCAAATCATCCTTAGTCAACCAAATACTATACAAGGCCCTATCCCAAAAATTAAACCATTCTAAGTTAAAACCTGGCAAATTTAAAGAAATTAAGGGTTTAGAATATTTGGATAAGGTAATAGAAATAGACCAGTCTCCAATCGGTAGAACCCCAAGGTCAAATCCTGCCACCTATACTGGAGTATTTGATTATATAAGGGAAGTTTTTGCCATGACTCCAGAGGCCAAGATGAGGGGCTACCAAAAAGGAAGATTTAGTTTCAACGTTAAAGGTGGTAGGTGTGAGGCTTGTAGTGGTGACGGTATACTAAAGGTAGAAATGCACTTCTTGCCAGACGTTTATGTACCCTGTGAAGTATGTAAGGGTAAAAGGTATAATAGGGAGACCTTGCAGATTAAATACAAGGGGAAAAACATATCCGATGTTCTAGATATGACAGTAGAAGAAGGAGTAGAGTTTTTCAAAAATATTCCTAGAATCAAGAGAAAATTAGAAACCCTATACAATGTAGGTTTAGGATATATTAAAATAGGCCAGTCCTCTACAGAATTATCTGGAGGTGAAGCCCAAAGGGTGAAATTAGCAACAGAGTTATCTAAAAGGTCTACAGGAAAGACCATATATATATTAGACGAACCAACAACAGGACTTCATGCAGCAGATATCCATAAATTGATAAAAGTCCTAAATGAACTAGTAGAAGGGGGAAATACGGTAGTAGTTATAGAACATAATCTAGATGTAATAAAGACTGCAGACTATATAATTGATTTAGGACCTGAAGGTGGAGATAAGGGTGGCACAGTAGTAGCAACTGGTAGCCCTGAGGATATAGCTATGGTGGAAGATTCACATACAGGAAAATTCTTAAGGAAGATATTAGGCTTATAATAAAGATTGGTAGATGAAAAGTTCCTAACTTTTGATTTTAAAGGTTAGGAACTTTATTTTTATGATTTAAAATATGATATTTGAATAGAGAACAAATTAAACAAAAAATGTTTTGGTTTAATACAATAATGTGGTATAATGTTTAAAATCTATTTTAAGGAGGTATTCTATGTCTTACATCATGGATAAATTAAAACTGCTAAAAGAAGCTGAGGCCCAAATATCACAAGCTTCTACGAGGGAAAAAAACTTTGCCTTAGAGAAGGTTGCTGAAGCCATAGATAATAGTAGAGAAGAGATCCTTAGAAACAATCAAATAGATATAGAAAATGCTATAAAGGCCAATATCTCTGAGGCATTGATTGATAGGCTAAAATTAGATAATAGTAGGATCGATGGCATCATAGAAGGCATCAAGATTGTAATAAAGCTGCCTGATCCAGTTTGGAAGTCAGATAGGGTATGGACTGTAGAAAATGGCTTAACTATATCTAAAATGACTGTTCCTCTTGGAGTTATGGGTATAGTTTATGAATCAAGGCCCAATGTTACAGTAGATGCTTTTGCCTTGGCTTTAAAGAGTGGTAATTGTATAATACTTAGGGGTAGTTCCACTGCTATTAATTCTAACCTATCACTTGTTAAGGCCATTAAAGAAGGCCTAAAAAGGTCTAATATAAGCCCAGATGTTATTCAATTTATCGAAGATACAGACAGGAAATATGTTTTAGAAATGTTAAGGGCAAAGGACTATATAGACTTAATAATACCAAGGGGTGGTAAAGAATTAATAGACTTTGTAGTAGCAAATTCCTTAGTACCAACTCTCCAAACAGGAGTAGGTAACTGTCACGTATTTGTAGATAAAAGTGCAGACCTTGAGAAGGCAATTTCTATAGTAGAAAATGCCAAGACCCAGAGAGTGGGAGTATGTAACGCCTGTGAAACCTTACTGGTACATGAGGAAATAGCAAAAGAGTTTTTACCTAAACTATATGAAAAGTTAAAAGGCCAAGTTGAATTTAGAGGCTGTAAAAAGACTATGTCCATAATACCTGTAAATATGGCTACGGATTTAGATTGGTCTGAGGAGTATTTAGACTATATTTTGGCAGTTAAGCTGGTGGCTAGTGTAGATGAGGCTATATCTCATATCAATAAATATGGTAGCAAGCATTCGGAAGCAATAGTTACTGAGAATTACTCCAATGCTAACAAGTTTACCCGATCTATAGATGCTTCCACAGTATATGTAAATGCCTCCACCAGGTTTACAGATGGGGGAGAATTTGGTTTTGGTGCTGAAATGGGCATAAGCACACAAAAAATCCATGCCAGGGGCCCCATTGGCCTAGACCAGCTTGTAACCAATAAATATATTGTATTAGGACAAGGGCAAATTAGAAAGTAGGAGATAATATGGAGAAAAAAATAATAAATGACAGCAAGAAAATAGTCATAAAAATAGGTAGCAGTACTATAACCAGCCAAGATGGAACTATAGATAAAAAATTCTTAGATAATCTAGCAGGTCAAGTAAAGGCCCTAATGGATATGGGCAAGAGGATAGTCATAGTATCATCTGGTGCTAGAATAGCAGGTGTAGGAACCTTAGGTAAATGGTCTAGAAAGGAGGATATCCATTATAAACAAGCCTTATGCGCCATTGGGCAAGTAGAATTAATGGATTCCTATAGAAAGATTTTCGATAAGTGTGGCCTTCATGTAGGCCAACTACTACTTACAAAGGAAGATTTCAGGGATAAGGCTAGGACTCTAAATATTAGAAACACCCTATTCACATTGTTAGATGAAGGAGTAGTTCCTATTATAAATGAAAATGATACAGTATGTGTAGAAGAAATAAAAATTGGGGACAATGATATGCTGGCAGCCTATACAACTGTACTATGGGGTGGAGACCTGCTTATAATATTGTCTGATATAGAAGGTATATATAACAAGAATCCTCAAGATTATAAAGATGCTAAATTAATCGAAATAATTGAGGATATTGAAGGAATAGAGAATTCCATTTCCCTAGATGGCAAGTCTTCCTTTGGGACAGGAGGGATAGCCACTAAGATTTTAGCTGCAAAAGAGGTTAGTAAATATGGTGCCAATACAATAGTTGCTAAAGGGAAGAAGGAAAATATACTGTTAAAGCTTTTAAATGGTGAAGCAAAGGGAACTTTATTTTTATCCACTTAGGAGATAATGACAAAATAATAACTATTAAAGTCATTTTCTATTGATATGTACTCAGGATTGAAATAAAATAGAATCATAGACTAAGAAGGGGTGATAAAACTTGCTTAAACTAAAGAACGTTTCAAAAGCATATGGTAAAGGTGCAATAAAAGCAGTAGATAATATAAGCCTAGATATTAGACCGGGTGAGATTTTTGGTTTTCTAGGGCCCAATGGTGCAGGTAAGACTACTACTATAAAGATGATAGTTGGCCTTCTAAAACCAGATGAAGGGGTCATAACTATAGACAATGTAAATGTTTGGGAAGAACCCCTAAAGGCAAAATCTATGATTTCCTTTGTTCCAGACAATCCTGAGATATATGATAGGTTAAAGGGGATAGAATACTTAAACTTTATTGCTGATATGTATGGAGTGTCTAAGGAAGATAGAAGGAGAAAGATGGACTATTATTTAGACCTATTTAATATTAAGGATGCAGTAGGGGACATAATAGCCAGTTATTCCCACGGAATGAAGCAAAAACTAGTTTTAACTTCAGCCCTATTAAGTGATCCTAAGCTATTTATCCTAGATGAGCCTATGGTAGGACTAGACCCAAAGTCAGCCTTTAATCTTAAAGAGATAATGAGAAAGATGTGTGATGGAGGTAGAACAGTATTTTTCTCCACCCATGTGTTGGAAGTGGCTGAAAAACTTTGCGATAGAATCGCCATAATCAATAAGGGCAAGATCATAGCATTAGGTACTATGGAAGAGCTAAGAAATAGTGCAGAAAGAAGTCAATCCCTAGAAAATATATTCTTGGAGTTGACGGAGTAATGAATAAGATACTGTCATTAATTAAAACTGATTTTAATACTACCTTTGGCTTATCTTCCATAGCCTATAGCATAAAAAATAAGAAGAATAGATGGCAGCTTATTTTATTTGGTATAGCCATGCTATCTCTTATTCCTTCTTATATTCTAATAGTTAAAAGTTTAAGTGGAATGTATGACATATATGCTCAAATAGGGCAAAAGTCCATGTTTTTACTAACTGGATTTCTAGCTTCCCAAATACTAGTCTTTATTTTCGGCTTATTATATGTAATGAGTAAGTATTATTTTTCCAATGATTTGGCCCATTTAGTACCACTGCCCATAAAGCCATCCTATATAATAGGCTCAAAATTTGTTACATTGATGGTCAGTGAGTATTTAACATCTTTGCCAATTATATTACCATTTATAATTATATACGGTACTAAAAATGGAGAAGGACCTTTATACTGGATTTATTCCCTACTATTAATTATCTTTTTACCTATTATACCCTTAGTATTAGCTTCAATTGTAGTTATGATTTTTATGAAATATACTAACATTGGAGCTAGAAAGGATTTAATCAGAACAGTTACTGCTATTTTGTTTTTAATAGCTATGATTTATATTCAATTGCAAATTCAAACCATAGCTCAAAAATCTTTAGTTCAAGGAAGTGATTTCCTTGTAAACTTAATAAAAGACTCAAATCTTCTAGTAAAAAAATTAGGTGTAAGCTTCCCACCTTCGCAATGGGCTGCTTTGACCTTAGCAAATACTTCTAATTTAATTGGGATTATTAACTTACTCACCTTTATAGGTGTAGCAATAATTACTTTTATTTTAATGATATTTTTATCAGAATATCTTTTCTTTGATGGTTTAATAGGAAATATAGAGGTATCGGCAAGTAAGGGTAGAGGTAAGAAAATAGATACATCTGATTTATCTAGGGAAACAAAGCCCTATGTTGCCTTAGCCAAAAAAGAACTAATCATGCTATTTAAGACTCCAGTATACCTATTAAATGCAGTAGGTGGGGTAATTATATTTCCCTTGATATTGGCCTTTACTAATATCTCAGGTGGAGATGAGTCTTTATCTAAAACAATAGAGATGTTAAGTGTAGATATGGGATATATAGCCTTAGCTTGTATAGGATTTATCTCTGCCTTAGGCTTAATAAATAATATTGGCAGTACAACTTTTTCAAGGGAAGGAAAGTGTTTTTGGATTCAAAGAACCTTGCCCATTAGAATCGAAGACCAGATCTTAGGTAGGCTATTATCATCCTTAGCGGTCCAGGTATTAGGAATACTTGCCCTGTTAGTATCTTTACTATTTATTGTAAAATTAGATCTACTAAGTATTATTCTTATAATTGTGATGGGCTTATTAGGTAGTATTCCTACGACCCAAATAGGAATGGCAATAGATATTTTAAGGCCCATGTTAGACTGGGATAATCCACAAAGAGCAATGAAGCAAAACCTAAATGTGCTAATCAGTTTGGCAGTAGGTGCCCTATATCTTGGAGGATTAGTATTTTTAACTATTAAAATCATAGATAAATTTTACTTAAGCTTCATATATGGCTTAATTGCTGTAATATTTATCTTATCATCCATAATCTTATTCAAAGTTTTGAAAGTATTGATTTCAAAACAATTTGAGCAATTAGAATAATAGGGACTATAGGTCCCTTTTTCTAATCATCTTTTTATTGCATAAATTTATATTTAATATATAATGTTACTTATAGGGTAGGGGGGTATATGTGGATGAAGAAAGGATTAAGATGGATATTGTTAATTGCAAGCATAGGGTCGATTTTAATAGGTGTATATAGGGAGGAAGTATTAACAGTTTTAGTTAAGGCCATAAATATCTGTTTGGAGTGTGTTGGCATTGGCTAAATTCAAGAGAAAAATAGTCCAAGTATTAACAGCTATAATCACTAATGGATATTTACCTGGTTTTATTAAAGGGGATATATACAGGGGGAATCTAAAAAGATTCTGTGTACCTGGCCTTAACTGTTATTCCTGTCCTGGAGCGTTGGGGTCCTGCCCCATAGGAAGCCTTCAAGCAGTAATAGGTTCAGCTAAATATCAAATATCTTTCTATGTTCTAGGAACCATTGCCTTTATAGGCACCTTGCTGGGGAGATTTGTATGCGGCTGGCTTTGTCCTTTTGGCTTGATACAGGAGTTGCTACATAAAATACCTTCGAAGAAGGTTAGAATATCTAGTAAGAACCCAGCAAAGTACAGCAAATACTTAATCCTACTTGTATTTGTAATCATACTTCCAATGTTTGTAGTAAATGTACTAGGCATGGGGGACCCATTTTTCTGTAAATACATCTGTCCTGCAGGTACCTTGGAAGCTGGGATACCATTAGTTATTATGAATCCATCTTTGAGACAGGCTATAGGATTTATTTTTTCTTGGAAAGTCTTTTTACTGATACTAACCATTATAGCATCTGTATTTATAGCTAGACCTTTCTGCAGGTTTATTTGTCCCTTAGGAGCCATATATGGCTTATTTAATCCAATATCCCTGTATAAGTTAGAGGTTAGCAGTGAAAAATGTATAAAGTGTAATAAATGTACAAAAACATGTCCAATTTCCATAGAAACATATAAAACTCCCAATAGTCCAGAATGCGTTAGATGTGGAAAATGTATTGGGGCTTGCCCTACACAGGCTATTTGTTCTAGTTTTGGTTTTAAGGAAAAAGAAGAAAGGCCTAAGGAAATTGAAATAAATTAAGAGGTGAAGACATGAAAAAAACAAGTATATTAATTATTTTGATTCTAGTTTTAGCATTGGCCTTGTCCGCCTGTACATCCAATGATAAGGGGGATGTAGACAATGGTCTAGTAAAGGATCAAGTAGAAGAGCCAATAGTAGAAGAAAATAATGAGGCTGAGCTAGGCTTAGAAGATACAGGAAATGAACAAGGGATGAAGATGCCGCCGTTTAAATTAAAGAACATAGATGGGGAAGAAATATCTTCGGATATCTTTGGAGACTATGATTTGACCATCATTAATATATGGCAGAGTACCTGACCACCTTGTATTGAAGAGCTGCAAGCTCTTAAGGTAATATATGATGAATATAAGGATCAAGGTGTTAATGTCTTAGGCATAGTTGTAGATGATGTAGAGACTTTTGGGGATGAAGGAGTAAGGAAGGTAATTGAAGTATTAGAATTAGATTTTCCAAATGTAATTGCAGATTATGATTATATGTATGAGTTAATACAGTTTATTAGGTCTACTCCATCAACAATAGTAGTTGATGAGAATGGAGAATTTTTAATGTCACCTATACTAGGTTCCATGGGTAAAGATAAGGATATAGAAAACTTTAGAAACATAATAGATGGATATAAAAATTAAAGGCACAGTAATCTGTGCCTTTTTAACTAAATAAGTCTTGAATAGTATTCAACAACTAATTGATCCTCAATTTCAATAGGGATTTCATCTCTTTCAGGGAATCTTACTAGAGTACCAGACATATCCTTGTTTTTTTCTAAATAAGGATATTGATTTAGGAAAGCATTGTCAAAGTTTTCCTTGAATAGTTCAACGGATTTAGATTTTTCTTTCAACTCTATAGTATCTCCTATTTCTACTAAATATGAAGGCCTATCGACCTTTTTACCATTAACAAGTATATGGCCATGGACTACCATCTGTCTAGCTTGCCTAATAGATGAAGCAAGTCCAAGTCTGTAAACTAAATTATCTAATCTTCTTTCCAAAATCTTTACCAATGCATGTCCTGTTTGTTCATCGGATTTTTTGGCCATCTTTACATATTTAGCAAATTGCTTTTCCATCACATTGTAATAAGCCCTTAGTCTTTGCTTTTCCAATAATTGTCTACCGTATTCTGTTAGTTTTTTATCTGCTCTAGAAGTACCCTTTTTTGCCCTATTCATTGCTTTAGGATGTCCATAAACATTTAAACCTAATCTTCTACATTGTTTAAATCTTGGTACCATCATTTTTGCCAATATTTATCACTCCATCTAAATTATTTGCCGCGATAATTTAGAGCCAAAAAGTATTATAACATAAAAACATATAATTGTAAATCGTTATCAATAATCATTTTTTTAATAAGCTTGAAAAATTATTAACATTATATTTATTAATCTATATCTTAGTGATATAGTATAATTGTAATTTGAATATACTTGTTTAGGGATTCTAAATATATTATAATCATTTAGTTGGCAATTTTTTAAAAGGAGAGATATAGTGGTGGAAATGCAACTACAGGAAAATAGGACCATAAGAAAAAGAATCTTATCCATGATACTACCTATAACACTTGAAAATATCCTTCAGATGACAGCAGGCTTAGTTCTCATGGCTATGATTGGTAGAATAGATGCCATAGCCGTAGGAGCCATAGGCATAGCCACTGTCCTATATAGGATCCTATGGGGTATATTCAAAGGGATTGCTACAGGTACATCTGTCTTGGTAGCCCAATCCTACGGTGCTAATAATTATAAGAAGTTAAAATCAGTTACTGAACAAGCCTTTATTATTACATTTGTTATATCAATTTTACTTCAACAATTATTATTCTGGTTTGCAAGGCCCCTTTTATTAATATTTAATCCAAGTGCAGACCTTTTAGCCAATGGAACCATCTACTTAAAAATAATATCCTTTTCTCTACCTTTTGCAGCTGTTATCCTATTAGTGGCTGGAGTACTTCAAGGTATGGGAAATGCAAAAACACCTATGTTTTCCATAGCCATCTTAAATATAATAAATATTGTCTTTGGCTATATATTTATTTTCCTAAGGGAAATGGGACTTAGGGGGGCAGGATATGCCTATAATATTGCATATATTTCAGCAGCCCTGTTTGGAATTAACATTTTGTTTAGTAATAATGGAGTTATAACTAATGTAGGAGGAAGGTTTGAGTTTAAATTCAATCTAAAAGAACCCATATCCATACTTAGCCTTGGACTAC
The DNA here is from genome assembly GCA_012728125.1 of Tissierellia bacterium. Classification (GTDB taxonomy): domain Bacteria; phylum Bacillota; class Clostridia; order Tissierellales; family Tissierellaceae; genus JAAYFT01. The sequence goes on from JAAYFT010000035.1 coordinate 24,208, forward strand.
CTACATCCTTCGAAACTGTTTTCTGGCAAGGAGCCTCCATATTTATAACCAGGGCAATTTTAACCTACGGTGAAATTGCCTATGCTGCGTATCAATTAGGATTACAAGCTGAATCCATTTCCTATATGCCTGCTGCTGGCTTTGGAATTGCAGCTACAACCTTTATAGGTCAAGCCTTAGGAAGTAGAGACAATGAGACTGGTAAAAAGTATTTAAGGCAATTAGTTAAGTATACTATTATATTAACCATATTTGCAGGTGGGGCCTTAACCTTCTTCCCTAGACCTATAATGAGCTTACTGACAAAGGACCAAGAAGTAATTAGAATTGGAGCAATGTATCTAGTAGTTATGGGTTTAACTCAATTGCCACAGAATATTTCTGGTGTCTTAAATGGAGCTTTAAGGGGCGCAGGTTATGCTAGGGTACCTATGATAAATGCTGGTATAGGCCTTTGGATTATTAGAGTACCCTTTATTTTGATAGTAGCCTATGTATTTAAAGCAAATATATTATGGATTTGGATAGGTATAGGGATTGATATGTCCTTTAGGCTATTGTTCTCCTATGGGTATTTCAAGAAGAAGAACATATGGGAAAAAGAAGCTTTGGTTGAAGATGAGCCGATTAAGGGGTGATATTTTGAAAGATATTGAAATAGCAAAGAATATTTTCCAGAAAGAAGATATGGCAATTGTGGTAGTAAAAAATGGAGTGGTGGTTTTTAAAAGTAAGGATAGGGGTATAAAACCAATATATAGACTTGCCAAAGAGATGAAGGAAGAAGCCCATGGTGCTTCTATTGTTGACAAGGTAATAGGAAAAGGAGCAGCCCTATTATGTGGATATTTAGGCATAAAGGAAGTTCATGGAGTCCTTATGTCTAAGGAAGGACAAACCATATTAGATAGGTATAAGATTCCTTATACAATGGATATATCCTGTCCTTACATAATGAATAGGGACAAAACAGATTATTGTCCCATAGAAAAACTATCCTTGGATATAGAAGATCCAGAAATATTTTTGTCTAGGGTTGAAGAATTCTTTACATCTATTAGAAATATGGAGTAAATTGTGAATTGTGAATTGAAAAAGGAGGTATTTTATGAAAGAAAGAAATCATGTAAGAAATCTGGTAATATCTGGACTACTATTAGCTTTAGGCCTTATAATTCCATATATTTTTCATTCATCAGGTATAGCGGGTAATATATTTTTACCTATGCATGTTCCTGTACTAATCGGAGGATTCTTGTTACCACCACAATTCGCATTATTATTGGGTATATTAACTCCTATAATCAATTCTTTAATTACAGGAATGCCAGGTTTTCCTATTGTGCTGATCATGATCTTTGAATTGGGAACTTATGGCTTGTTAGCCTCAGTGTTTTATCTAAAGCTTAGACTTCCTTCCGTTTTTGCCCTAATCCTATCTATGATAGGGGGAAGGATAATGGCAGGCCTAGTAGTATTTATTTTAGCTATCTTCTTTGCAATCCCATTGGAGCCTATAACCTATGTAATAGGGGCTATAACAACAGGAATACCAGGTATTGTAATCCAGTTGATCTTAATACCAATATTAAT
>JAAYFT010000215.1 GCA_012728125.1 Tissierellia bacterium
ATGGAACAAAGGCAATGATATTTTCTTTGTAGATAGTTTAGATCAAGCAGTAAAAAGATTAGATATGGTAAGCTAATTAAGACCCTTGATGTGTTCAGTGAAAACATATCGAGGGTATATTTATGTTGAAATAGTTTACTATTATATTGGCTAGAGTCCGGACTTAAAGCTTGTCTAATAATTAACTTGAAATAAATGGTATTATAGTCGAGTTAAATTATTTATATATGTTATAATAAAATCGTTACAAGAAAGTAATTAGACTAATCAAAATTATTACACAGGCAAAGAAATTAACAATAGGGGGAGAGAAAATGTTAGAGTACAAAATAGTTGAAAAAGCCCAGTTTACTGTTATGGGTAAGGTGAGAAGCTTTAATGCAGATAATTCTTATGTTGAGGTCCCAAAGTTTTGGCAGGAACTTATGCAAAGTGAAGATAATGTCGTTGTGGGAATGTATGGAATCTGCTTGGGTATTTATGGAGATAGACTAGACTACATGATAGCTGACAACTATATACCATGGAATGATATTCCAGAAGGATATGAAACTAAGGTAATTCCTGCTGGTACATGGGCAGTATTTCCATGTAGGGGGCCCTTGCCTAAATCAATTCAGGATTTAAATACACAAATCTGGAGTGACTGGTTACCAAACTCTAAGGAATATAAACTTGCAGGTAACTATAATATTGAAATGTATAGCCCATGTAGTGGGGACCCAGATAATTTTTATAGTGAAATTTGGATACCAGTAGAGAAGATATAAAAATAGGGTGAATAGAGAGTAGTTTTTTGCAATAGAGATATCTAGGGGATATATTATTTTTTGGGGACGCAAGAAAGGGGTATTGATAATTGAAAATAGCAGTAATAAATGGAACACAAGTAAAAGGCTGTACCTATCGAATGAAGGAGTTGTTTTTAGAAAATTTAAGGGATGATAATGATATAATTGAATTCTACTTACCTAAAGATATGCCAAGATTCTGCAGTGGATGTAAAACTTGCTTTTTAAAAAGCGAATTATTATGTCCCAATGCTGAATATGTAATGCCTATTTGGAATGCAATACTAGATGCAGATTTAATAGTATTTGCTTATCCAGTATATGTATTGAGAGCTCCTGGCCATGTGAAAGCATTACTAGATCATTTGGCATGCCATTGGATGGTCCATAGGCCTGATAGGAGAATGTTTAGTAAACGGGCTGTCATACTTACCCAAAGTATCGGTGCACCCAATAGGGCTGCCCAAAGTGATGTTGCAACTAGTTTGACATGGCTGGGAGTTTCTGATATAAAGAAGTTTGGATTTGGAACCATGGGGACAATAAAATGGGATGAAATTAATGAAAAGAGGCGTAAAAGGGTTGAGTATAGGTTAAGAGAGCTTTCCAAAAAGTATCTGACACCGAAACCTGTTAGAAAAAGCATAAGGGTAAGGTTATTTTTCTTTATTGCCAAAATGTTACACAAAGACTTGTTAAAAAAAGGAGGGCCTATATCTGCAGATACTCAGCATTGGATTGACAACGGTTGGATATAAGGATAGTGATTTATAGTATCCATATAATGTCGATAAATGGTGATGAGGCTTTTGACAGAAAATGTTTTATAATCAAG
>JAAYFT010000216.1 GCA_012728125.1 Tissierellia bacterium
AAAGCAGAAAAGGATTTTGCAATTAGGCCTGTCGTAGTCTTAGAATCCACTGGGCACTATCACAAAATCCTCTTCCACTATCTTTCTGATTCTGGATTTGAGGTCTCTATCATAAACCCCATCCAATTTGATTCTATCAAAAATATTGGAATAAGGAAAGTAAAAAATGATAAATTTGATGCCCATAAGATTGCATTGCTTTACAGATTTTCTTTTATTAAGACTACGGTTGTGCCTGATGATGTTATTGACTGCCTTAAAAGCCTTTGTCGCCAATATTACAAGTTGGGTGATGAACTTACTACTTACAAGAATAGGCTTATTGGCATTATTGATCAAGTAATGCTAAACTTTACAGATGTCTTCCAAAATGTATATTCAAAGACCGCCTTAGCAGTGCTTGATAGGTATCCTTCGCCTGAACAAATTCTAAAGGCTAACAAGAAAACATTAATATCACTTATTGAAAAAACTTCTAAAAAGGGTTTAGCATGGTCTACTGAAAAATATGAACTTTTAGTTTTAAAGGCTAAGGAATTTAAAGATTTAAGCATCAGTAATCCTGGAAATTTAGCCATTCTCAAAGTTAATATTTCCATGGTAAGAACCTTACAAGAGGCCCAAAAAAACATACTTGATGCAATTAATGAAATCATTTTAGCGGATTCTTTAAAAGATGACCCTGTATTGGCACCTATTATTAATCTACTATGCAGTATTCCTGGTATCGGGGTACTAACTGCTGCCACGATACTTGCTGAGGTTGGTGATTTTTCTGCATTTTCTAGCCCCAATAAACTTGTAGCTTTCTTTGGAATTGACCCCTCTGTTAATCAATCGGGTGAATTCACTGGAACTCGTAACAAAATGTCCAAAAGGGGCTCTAGATTGCTTCGTAGAGTCATTTTTACAACTGCTTTGGCCAATGTTCGAAGTAAAAGAAATGGTGATAAAACTAATCCAGTGCTCTATGAGTTCTATCAAAAAAAGTGTATAAACAAGCCCAAAAAGGTTGCATTAGGTGCTGTAATGCGAAAGTTAGTAAATATTATATTCGCAGTCATGAGAGATAAAAAGCCTTTTGAGCTAAGAACCCCAGAGGAGCATAAGGAACTACTGCTTAATAGGTCTTTAGTAGCCTAATGATTTGTATTTAATGTTTAGTTTTCAAAGAACAATTTGAAATAATAGTTTCGTTTTTTAAACCAATAATTATTGGTTTATTAGGTGTGCATTTTTTTATTATTAGTTTTTCAAAAAAATATTTAATATTATTTTGCTAAAATCTATTGACTTTAATTAGCTGGTCTTTTTTTTGTTCATTGCCAATATTATACAATATATTAAAAATATATTCAATATATTAAATAAATATTCATTATACTGAATTATTTTTAATCACAGGCCTTTTATGTTAAAATATGTATAATCTGTAGAAATTTTAATCAGGGGGAAGTAATAATGGATATAAATATTGGTGAAAAAATTAAGAAACTGAGAAAAGAAAAAGAAATGAGTATAGCTGAGTTAGCTAATAAATCTGATTTAAGTTCAAGTTTAATAAGCCAAATAGAGAGGAACATGGTGACTCCTTCAATTGTATCACTCTGGAAAATTGCTCAAAGCCTTGAGGTATCAGTTGGATATTTTTTTGATGAAGAAGTTAAGGATATAGCCAATCCCATTGTAAGAAGAAATGAAAGAAAAAAAATTATTGCATCTAATAATAATGCAATGTATGAGTTGTTATCTCCTGACTTAAATAGAAAAATAGAATTTTTATATATAACAATCAAGCCAGGAGATTACTCTTCCAAGGACTTGGTCACCCACGAAGGTGAAGAATGCGGAATAGTAATTAAAGGTAGGCTTATGGTTAAAATGAAGGATAAGGAATATATATTAGAAGAAGGAGATAGTATATATTTTGATAGCACAATCCCTCATAAGTATATTAATATTGGAGATGAAGAATGTATATCTATCTGGGCCATGACCCCACCAAGTTTTTAAAAGGAACTTTGTATACTTTTATAAAAGCAGCCCTGTATGTATGGTAATAGTTAATTTACATCTACTATACATACAGGGCTATCCTAATTTTATATATTTTTAGGCTAAGATAATTATAATTTCAACTCTCCCATATTGGAGTATAAGACTTCCTCTTTGTCTTCTTCTGTAGCTTTTTTTGTCTTATCTTTAAGTGATGATATGGCACCCTTGTTGTCTTTAACCTTTTCCTTTACTATGGAAAGCTTATCCTCTGGTGCTTGTATTAAGCCATAGTTTCTTATTTCCAATATATTTTCAGTAAAAGTATCTATATCTAGGCCTTCATCTATATCTAATGTACCCATATTCAAAATAGTAGTTTTTTCATTAATTATACCACTTAATACCATATGGCCTGTATTCTCTACTATCTTTCCTTCTATTATCTCTACATTTACATCAGGACCAATATTATCCTTAATTAAATCATAGGTTTTCTTGTTACATATAATTTTTTTACATATTAGAAGTCTAATATGCTTTCCAAAATCTGTGTTTTCCTCTAGTTCAAACTTCACCTTACCATCTACATAAAGGACTGCTTCATTATATTTACTTAAAAAATTATTATCTATTAACACACCTTTGTCTAAATAATGAACTTCTTCTCCAAGATCTGGGATAATAACCTTATTTACTGAATAATAATTATCTATATATTGGGAGACTTCATCTTCTAAATTCTCTAGGATTACTAGCTTTCCTAAAACTTCTATATTAGATATTTTTTCTTCTAATAATCCAAGATCTACTGACTCCAATATTAATAGCTTTTCAAAGGCTAGTTTAGATCCTTGTCTCATAGTCTTTAAAAATCTATTGTTTAGTTGAATTTTCCCTTGGATTAAAGCATAGTCACTGGAGTATACAGTTAAGGCCCCATTTATAGTACCCTTTGACTGGATAACCCCTGATAGTCTCCTAGGGCATATTAATTCTCCGTTGACTAAAACTGTAAATAATTTTTCTTTTAGCAGATTAACATCTATATCATTTTTGAATGCTATCTCTCCATTTACTATAAAAGCTGCTTGGTTCTCTATTCCTTCAAGAAATTCCCTATCTACATTTAGACTTCCATTTTGCATTATTAAATCTATATTTTTATCTGATGGAATTTTTAATGTTACACCTATATTAGTTCTTTTAACATTCTTTAGTAGGGTTTGGGATTTATCACTTTCTATTAGCATACCAATATTTTGAATTTCCGTAACCTGCTCTGCGATTTCCTCGCTTATCTCCCTAACATCTAATAAACCTATATTTTTGATCTTTGCCATAATAATACCTCCTATAAATATTCTTTTAATGTTTTTAAAGCTTTACTAAGCTGAGATCTAACTGTTGAAGGGGGAAGGTTTAACTTCTCCCCTATTTCTGTACTGTTTAAGTTCATCTTATATCTTAGGACTACAGCATTTCTTAAATTCTGAGGCAGTTTTTCAAGTAAACTTTCCATGACTACTTGTTCTTCAAAGCTGTCTTCTCTTGTAAATATGTCTACTTCCCATTGATAATCTAATCTACTTCTTTTTCTAATATTGTCTATGTTCTTATTCTTTATAGTAGTAAAAAACCAACCCTTAATCTGATACTCATTCATAACCTTAAACATTTCTTCCCTTTCCAAGGCTGCCACGTAGGCATCCTGGACTAAGTCAAAGGCTTCATTATAATCCTTTGTAAGGCTTTTAGCAAAGGCTAAAAAATCATTATGGTATTTTTCATAAACTAAATATATATTCATAACTCTCATCCTTTATTTCAATGCTTGGAAAGGGACAATAAAGCTTTTATTAATCTTAGTCTACTATAATTTGAATGACAAAAGTAAAATTTTTTTGGGAGTTTTTTTTGCTAAATTCCTTTTGCTTTTTTTTACCCTATTTTTAGATACTTTTTCATCCTTGTTATATAGCCATAAGCCATCACCAAATAGAATTGGGTTTTGGGGTAAATTAACCATTTTCCTTCTCCTTTCTATATCCATTTCCATCCTGTTTTTCTCTTTTCACTAATAAGACGAAATAGAAGGTAAAAGTGTCCAAAAAAAATAGAAAAACTTTCAAGTTTTTTTGAAAGTTTTTCTACCTCTTGCTTTCCCTTAATTCTTTAAAGAAATTTGATAATATACTACTACATTCTTCCTCTAAGACCCCAAATTCTACTTCCAACCTATGGTTAAATTTAGGATGATTAGTTAAGTCCTCTACTGTGCCACAACAGCCTCTTTTTAAGTCTCTAGCTCCAATTACTAGTCTTTCAATTCTAGAGTTCACTATGGCACCTGCACACATGGCACAGGGCTCTAAGGTTACATACATGGTACAGTCCAAAAGCCTCCAAGAATCAAGGAACTTACTGGCTTCCTGAATGGCTAGGATTTCCGCATGGGCAGTTGGGTCTTTTAAGGTTTCCCTTTGATTGTATCCCCTGCCTATGATTTGTCCCTTATATACAACAATAGCACCTACTGGTACTTCGTAGATGCTATAGGCTTTTTTAGCTTCTTTTAAAGCTTCTCTCATATATATAAAATCCATTATTATCACCTAAACGCACCCAAGAGGAATCGAACCCCTGGCCTACGCCTTAGGAGGGCGTCGCTCTATCCTACTGAGCTATGGGTGCATAATTTACCTTATTATTTTATAATATTTCTAACAAAAAGTCAACATTTTTGTTTGAATTTGTTCATGGACCCATTTATACACGTTTTCTATTTCTTTTGAGTAATCTTTATTTTTTTCCTGTGCAGCTAACTCCACCTATCAAAATAACCATCCTTAATCACTCCATTGACATAGTATAAATATATGATTAGTATTCGCCAAGAAATTTGGTGAATTCATCCTTTCCAAGTCTCATAATATATTCAGCTCCATCTTCTGTTTCAACGGTTTTTATATGTTTAAATCCAACCTTCTCATAGGTTTTTATTGCTGCTATATTATCCGGTTCAGGTCCTAATATGCAGCTTTCAGTATCATACAAGGCAAAAACTATCTCATCTAGAAACTTACTGATAATGTACTTACCTAATCCCTTATGAATATAGTCATCTTCACCAATAAATAGATCTAAACCTGAGGCATTTTCATCAACATCAATTGCCTTTGCATAGTCTTCATAATCCTGTATCCTATAGGTTTGTATATATCCAATAGGCTTATCATCATATAATATCAAGTATGCCTGGGTAGGTTTTTCATTATTTATATATGGGAGATACTTTTCCTCAATTTCTTTCATTGTAAATTGCTTTTTACCATACCACTCAGCAGCATAACCATGATTTAGCCATTTATACATATAATCCAAATCATTAACATTAAGTCTTCTAAAGTTTATTAATCCTATATCAAACACTATTGCCATCCCCTTTTTTCTATCTCCATTTCCAAGTCTTATATAATAATGAAAAATATATATAAGAATTGTTCGCTAACCAATCCAATATTGGCCATCTAATATATAGAGTCTATATCCTGGTGAATCATTAGTAGAACTACATAGGTTATACTGCAAAATATTTTTATAAGAGGATATATCAGGAATTTCATCTCCTCCGTAAAATTGCTTTTCAAATTCTTCAGTCGTTAAAGGTATTTGGTCATAGGATACTTCATAAGTTCTAACTTCTCCATTGTCATTGATACTAAGCATATCCTTTGAAAAAGTAAATGAAGAATTTACTCCTCCAATTGAGTATTTTGTACTACCATCATTTTGATAAACTAAGCTTGTAGTTTTAAAGGTTATATATACTTCCTTTTCTGGAGGTAATAATATACTTACTTCTTCGTCTTGTCTACATGCTACTGACAAAAGAATGATTCCAATAAGTAATATCACAAATATTTTATTCTTCATCTTCTTCCCTCCTTTATGTTTATTCCACATAAAGATACTGATCTACATCCAAAAATCCTTTATTGTTTCAACTTCTTTGAATCCAAGTTTTTTATATATAT
>JAAYFT010000217.1 GCA_012728125.1 Tissierellia bacterium
ATAGGTATTTACCTATTGTCCAAATTTTTTGACAAATGCAAAACATTGCCATAAACATTTATTCCATTTAGCTGGAAAAATAATAGGGGAGGGAAAATTTTCTTTTAAAATAGCGCAGAAATTTGTAAAATATACTTGAAAATTGTCGAATTATATAGTAAACTTAATAAATAATATGACAACAGTTTAGCTCATAATAGTATTAGAGAACTAAACCCCATGTAATGTATGGGGAACTTTATTTAAATTTTCTAACAATTGCAGTTTAAAATCCACAAGTTTCAAAATTGAATTATTTCCGTCATCATATGGCGCAATAATAAAATCAAAGGAGGCAGTTTTTAATGAGCAAGAAATTTATCATACTTACAAGTCTAATTCTTGTACTAGCGATTATCTTCACTGGATGTTCTTCACCATCCAATGAAGGAAAAGATCCAGCTGGTAATAATCAAACAGCGGGTGGAAAGAAAATATTGAGATCCAATAATAGTAGTGAGCCAGGATCTTTAGACCCTGCTCTAGCTCAAGGGACTCATGAATCCTGGATACTAGAAAATGTATTCGAAGGATTAATGACCTTCGATGAAAATGGGGAACTAGTTCCTGGTATGGCAGAAAGCTATGAAATATCCGAAGATGGATTAACTTACACATTTAAGATCCGTGATGGAGTAACCTGGTCAAATGGAGACCCAGTTACTGCAGAAGATTTTGAGTATACTTGGAAGAGGGCTTTAGACCCAGAACTAGCTGCAGACTATGCCCACATACTTTACTATATTAAAGGCGCTCAAGCCTATAATAGTGGGGAAGGTTCAAGAGACGATGTAGCAGTTAAGGCTTTAGATGAAAAGACATTAGAGGTAACTTTAGAAGCACCAACAGCATACTTCTTAGAGCTAACAGCCTTCTACACCTACTTCCCAGTTAATAAGAATGTGGTAGAATCCAACCCAGACTGGGCAAAGGATCCTGAAACTCACGTTTCCAATGGACCTTTCAAACTGGTAAGATGGGACCACAACGCAAAGATAGTTCTAGAGAAGAACGAATCCTACTATAATGCAGACAAGATTAAACTAGATGGTATCGAACTTGATATTATAGAAGACCAAAATACTGCTTGGCAAAAATATGAAGGTGGGGAATACCACATTTTAGTAGATGTTCCTACTTCAGTTGTAGCTCAGCTTAAAGCACAAAACGATCCACAATTAAACATTGGTAACCAAATTGGAACCTATTACTACAATGTAAACCCAGATGTTAAACCATTTAACAACGCTAAGGTTAGACAAGCTCTATCCATGGCTATTGACCGTGAAACCATAACTGAAAACATAACACAGGGTGGTCAAATCCCAGCAGAAGGTGTAGTACCTTATGGGCTAAAAGATGAAAACGGAAATGAATTCAGGGATGGGGTAGGAAGCCTAGTAGAGTACGACCCAGATAAGGCTAAACAATTATTTGAAGAAGGTTTGGCTGAAGAGGGTATGACCCTTGAAGAATTTAATAGCGGCCAATTCGTAATCCTATACAACACTTCTGAATCCCACAAAAAGATTGCACAAGCAATTCAAGAAATGTGGAGAACAACTTTAGGAATTGAAATAGGCTTAGAAAATGTTGAGTTCCAAGTTAAACTTGATAGAGAAAAAGCTGGAGACTACCAAATTTCAAGAGGTGGCTGGATAGGAGACTATATGGATCCTATGACAATACTGGATCTATGG
>JAAYFT010000036.1 GCA_012728125.1 Tissierellia bacterium
CCTATATAAGGAGCAGAGCTGCCTATATCCAAAGGATTCGATTATGCAGTATAAAAATTGTTTATAGAATATGTTATTTGGCAAATCCTTGCCAAATAAGCATTTATCCAAGAGTACTGCAATCATGGATACAACCATGTTGTATCCCATATACACCAGTAAATAGAAGATAAAAAACCTGGTATTGATAATCTTTAAAATGAAGGAAAGTATTATGGTTGTAATCCCTAGGACTTCTAATATGGGGGTTATATATTCAAATAGTAGAAAATATGGGTAGGCAACAAAGCCAACTGTACCATATCGGGAGTTGAAGTTGACAAACCAATGATTTTTTTAGGCTTTCACTTAATCCTGTATGCCAACGTCTTCTTTGATTTTTCAACACCCTATAGCTTTCAGGTACTTGGGTCCAGCAAATGGCATCTGGCACATAGGCTATTTTATATGGCAATTTATTTTTCCTATAAAATGCGTGCATCTTTACCACGATTTCCATATCTTCTCCTATTACCTCCAATGAGTAGCCTCCTACATTGATTACAGCCTGCTTATTGTATATGCCAAAGGCTCCAGATATGATCATGTTAGCGTTTAATCCATTGAAGGAAACCCTAGAGTTAAGAAATACTCTCAGATATTCAATCATTTGGAATATTACCATTTTTTTCTTTGGAACAGTTACTTCCACAACCCTACCCTTATCAAGTACCACTTGGTTAGAAACCTTTATATTACCACCTACAGCAATAGTATCATCACTTTCTAAGAATGGCTCAACGATCTTTTTCAATGAGTCATATTGCAACAGAGAATCGGCATCTACACATACAAATAAGGGAAATCTACTTACATTGATGCCCATATTCAAAGCATCTGACTTACCACCATTTTCCTTGTTAACCAATACAATTTTTATTCCCTCATTATTCTCATAAACCTCTTTCTCGGCCTTACATGGTACTAATTTTTCAATGGGTCTGGCTACTTGTTTTAAATTGAAATTATCTATAATAAGCTTTGCTGTATTATCCGTTGAACCATCATTTATGACTATTATTTCATACTCAGGATAGTCTAGATTTAATAGTGAATTTATAGTGTCTATTATGGTAACCTCTTCATTATAGGCAGGAACCAGTATTGAAACTGGAATATAGTTTGCCTCATTCTTTAATATAGAGTAACTTAAATGCTTTTTCCTTACAAAGAAGTCATCCAAGTTTAGAGAGGCCAATATGGTTGTCAAAAAGAACACAACGGCATATAGGAACATATAAAAGAAGAAGAATACATTTATATAATATATGATATAGTTAATTGTCATTATGGGCTACCTCCCCTTCTAAAGGCTCCAAGACCACTATAGGCTCTTCATGTGAGGGCTCTAAATCATCAAAAACTTTTCCAAAATACTTAGTAGAGGAAATCAATAATTCTTTGTCCTCTGAAGTTGAGAGATAGTAGAGTAATTTTAGTTTTACTTCCTCATAGTCAACAAGATTATTGATGAAATATTCTATGATTATGCTCTTCATCCTATTGCTATATCTATCCATATTGTTTAGTAGATGTTCATTTAATAAAGCCTTATCTCCCATAAAGTTGTCTAGGAAATCTACTAGGATCTTGCCATTAAAGTAATGCTCACTGCTATCTATTACATCTAAGGCTTCCAATACTAAAAATACATCGCTGGTATTTTGTATTACCTTAAGGGCATTGCTCCTAACATAAATGGATTTTTTATTTAAAGAATTGATGGCAAATTCCTTTACTTCTTCTGCATCTATTCCAAATTCAGCTAGTAAATAAAGTATATAGCTTTGCCTATATTTGTTGCGGACAATCCTATTGTTTAGCAATGTTTTATAGCTTACTATTTGATTTGCGTATTTCCTAGCCTTTTCATGGAAACCATTTTCCTCTATATAGTTTTTATAGCAGATTAGAAATCCTTGTAAGCCAATTTTATTAGATGTTAATTTTCTTAGGTTTTCTATCTCTTTCTTTGGTATATCTTTTAAATTATCATAGCTAAGATGGCTTTCCACAATGTCCTTTATTTCCTCAACCATTTCAGCTACCTTTTTATTTTGAACTTTATTAAACCTAAGCAAGGTTAAAAAATATATGCCAACTAGTATCAGTAGGATTACGAAGATAATAAAGGTAATATATATTACATAAACAGTCATCAAACACACCCCTCAAAGTCTAAATATCCTTCCAATAGTCTCTAACGATATAATATGACCTTTTTAATACCTGGTCATATTCCATATGCTTGTAGCTGGGTATTTTATAAATAAGCTTTTCAGTAGTAAATCTTTCATTTTCTCCTTCATAATAGAGTGATATGCCAATATTCTTAATATAAACATAGCTATCTAGGCCTTTACTATAGAAATCACCCTGTGCTTGCTTTTTTAATAGGTTTTTTACGTTTATTAACATCCAAGGTATTCTAATCTCAATGGCGTCTCCCTCTTTGTTGAAATCAGCTAAGGAATTATAATCCCTACTATTTTGGTCGGAATTGCCATATACTAGTCTGCCAGTTTCATAGTATACTGGATGTTCTACTGTATTAGTTTCTCTAAAATAGAAATGCTTCCTATTTAGCAAATATATGGCTGAGAATATCTTGCTATTTGGATCTGGAGGCCTTACTTGTTTTTCAATTATGTTAGAATAATACTTATAAAGATAATTAAATAAGTTGTAACGTTCATGGACCACTATCCGGGCTTCATTATATCCTTGGAATTCTAAGATAAAATCTACTGGCATGGGAAAGTCTACCTTATCTTCCCAGTTTTTGGATCCACTTAAGGGAGTAATATCTAAACCTATATAGATTTTGTCATGGGTTAGGGATAGGCCTTCCTTTTTAAAGTATAAATAGAGGTATGAAGTATCTGATGTGACTTTAATATGGTGGTGCTTAGATATGGAGCTAAAATAATCCCAGTCGGTAAAATCACCATCTATGGAAATCCCATACTCCTTTCCCTTAGGTCTAAAGGCCATCAGTCCAAAACTTTCATCGCTGGCTTGAGCATCATACCAGTATGTAGAAGAGCTTTGGTCTGAATAGTCTTCCATTAGGTTAAAGGCTGTTGTTTTACTCCAGTCATCCTGCCAACTATAGATTACCCCACCGATACAGCCAGATTTATAGATATAGTCTAACAGTTGGACTATTTGTTCCCCCTGTTGGATTTCTGTAACATTTCCCCTATTAAAACCCTCATCTATATCTACCTTAGACATACCCCTAGAAGAAGGGATACCTATATCGGAGACTATAACTGGAATGGAATGATGGGTGTTGATATCTATTAAGTAGTTGTAGAACGCTAGTTCCTTTCTTTCTCCAAAATCAAAGAAGTCATAGGTATTAGGATGAACAGCATAGCTTGCAAATATCTTAGATTTAGATTTGTCTATAATATTTTCTAAGTCTATGTTTGCATTTTTGGTGCTATTGCTTTCGTTTTTATGCTCTATTGGGTCTGTTTCCATGGTACATATATAGGATAGTAGGCTAAATTGCTCATATTTGTCTATTTCATATTCTGCAGCAAAATCCAATAATTCTGCTATGAATACCTCAAAGGGTTTGCCCCCATTAACACTAAAAAACTTACCGTCATAACTGGTTATATGAGGATGTCTTAAATTGGTGAGGGTTACAAATTCTGCATTTGTATTAGTCCCTATAATATATCCTAAAACATAGGCAGATATATCCTTAAGATATAAACCAGCATGGTGCCTTGAATTGTCAAAGATGACCCTATTGCCATGAACTACATCTATAGTTCTGGCAATATCCTTTTTCAATGAGCTATAGATCTCCTTATTATAAGCATCGAAATGTTTAAGTAGGGCCTTTTCATCAATAGGTATTTCATGGATTATATAAAGGGGCCTTTCAGCATTTAAATTATAATCATAAATTGCATTATAAAATGAAGGGGGTTGAATGCTTGGAATTGTAATTACATTGGCATTCATGCCAGAGATCTGTTCCAACCAGGTCATAACATCCGACTTATCTACACTGCTTTTGTTTCTAGCATAACCTGGAGTGAAGGAATTGACTTGAACCCCTTTTATAAGCAAGTCTTCCCACTTATTTCCCCTATATATTTGAATCTTGCCATCCTTTATCCTTGCAGTGCTGCCTATTTGATTATGATCATAATCCATTATTTTTCCAACCATATTTCTTGAAACATTTCTATATACGATAATAGAAGAAAAGCCTATGATTAACAGTGCCAAAGACAAATATATTAAAAATCTTCGAATATACATGGGTTCCACTCCTACTTTGCTGGGTTTTCCAAGATCCTCTTAACTAGATGAATATTTTCATCCATCCAAGTAAGTCGTTTTTCAAGGAATTCCTTTATATCATCTATCTCTTTAAAGTAATCTTCTATAGTGTAGTCTATATACCATCTATCGATATTTCTATTAATTGCAGGACCTAATTCATCAACTATCTCATCTATCATTTTATTTATGTTCTCAGTAGTCCATATGGTCTTTCTATAATAGGGATAAAGGGCTTTTCTATACCTATCAGCAAAGTATTTATCTTGGAACAACCTATCGAACCATAAGGTATTTATCATGCGAAAGCCTGTTGGTTCGTTAGCATCTTCATAGGCTGTATTGCCAAGGGTTAGGTCAAAGTCCCATACTGGCCCAGCCTTCATCAAGCCACCTATATCCTTGTAAAAATACGTACTGACATCACCGCCGTCAAGATTTTTGAAAATCTCGTTTATCATGGCAAAGTTTACAAAGGAATCAACATCAATATACCTTCTATAACCCTTTCTCCTGTCATTGAAGTAGTTTGATTTTAGGACATATTCAAAATCGTTTAGATAATCGGTGATCCTTTTTTCAAAGTCCGGAGTCAATGATGAAGGTCCTGGATAGGAAACTGTAATAACTGTCCTCATGCGAACCTTTCCATACTCATCGATTATATAGTCATCTTCCAATTGACTCCAATGGGTTTTTAGTATTGGATCTCCAACCTTTATTTTGTCCCTAGCTATGATAAAGCTAATATCATTGTATTTATTATCGTTCTTTTTAATATTGACCCTGTCTTGGCTTCTCTCAATTTTTTCTGTTAGGATATATACTCCTAAATAATGATCTTCGTAGGATATTTCTTCACTTGAATTATCGTTTAAATACACTTCCACAAACCGGGTCCTAGGTGCATATTCCATTACTTGGCCTGCCATCTTATATGCCAAATAATTTCTGATTAAACTTCTATCGCCATAGGAACCATTTAATACCCACTTATCATGTTTTGGCAGCCCCAAGATTTCTAGGTGGTTTTCTTCTCCATTTTCATCCCTAAAGCTAATGGTATATTGCTTCTTAGGATTCAATAGGGATGATTGGCCTCTTACGTTGATTAGTATATCTGTTTCTAAAGTGGGGGTTGCCTCCTTACATATACTGGTATAGCCAGCTATGGGTTCATAAAGCTTCAAAGTGGCTGAATATTTAGGTGATTTATCATGAAGTTGCATAAACCTATCATTGATTGTGGTTTCAACATAATCTTGATTTGCTACTATTTTCTGGCCCTTAGTATCTATAACGATTATTGGTAGATTGTTATCAATAGGACAACTGCAATTTGCCTTTCTTATTGATTTATGCTTTAGGTCTTCATTTGGTTCATGTTTTGAATTAATTTTTACAAAAAATATTAGCATAACACTTAATATTGATAAATAAATAGATATTTTCCACTTCTTCATCCTAAGGTCTCTCCATCCCTAGCTACCATGTTGACAAAGGAAACTCCTTCTATGTTTTTTATGTTTTCATAATCAACTACTTGGTTTTTATTCTTTAGCTTTACTTGATATACTATTTCCGTATACTCATCTGTTACAGTTTCTGCTCTAAGTTTACATGCCTATAGGCAGAGAATAATGCAGCTCTTACCGCCTCTGTACTCTCACTAGTACCTCTAACAATAACAAGGTAAGTATTATCGTTTTTGAAACTAAAACCTGCCAAAATACTAATTGCTGCCACAAATATGGTTCCGATAACTACTATATAGTAATTAGATGAACCTGCTCCCATTCCTATGGAAATAGCCCAGAATATATAGGTTGCATCCCTTGGATCCTTGATAGCAGTTCTAAACCTAATAATAGACAAGGCTCCAACCATACCTAAGGATAAGGCTAAGCTGGTTCCAAGGATATTCATGATCATAGTAGTAATTAAGGATAGCATCATTAAAGATGTATTAAACTTTCTACTATAGGCCACTCCACTATAGCTGATCTTATATGAGATACAAACTATGGCCCCAAGGATTAAAGCAATAACCATGTTTTGTAGTGCATCCATTGGGGTTACAATAGATGAGCTGTCATGTAGCATATTGTATAATAGTTCTTTCATAGTCTCCCCCCTTTTAAGCCATATACCTTTCAAAGATCCCCCGCGATACCATGTATTTACTATAGGATAGTCTGGTAAGATCATGAAACCCAATTAAATCTGTAATCCACTTAAATATGAAAGCATTATATTTGACTTCTAATAAGGCAAAATAGTAATCCTCTACAGGTACTAATATTGGCAATTCATTAAACATATTAAAATCTGTTTCACTAGACCTAATATCGCTGTCCAGTGTAATCCTAATATTATTCATTGGGTGTATAAATGCTTTTCTCCTATATTCCACATGAACAACAGGCCTTAAGCCATTAAACCTCATAATGTTATAAAACATAGATGCAGTTTCTGATTCATATTTTTTCAATACATGGTAATTTAAATTTATTAGCTCCTTAGCATCTTCTTTTGAAATGATCAGAGATTTCTTCTCTTGACTATCTCCTACCTTTCTTTTTATCTCTAATTTGACTGTAGGTGAATCTGGTGAATAGGTTCTAAGCCTAACCTTTTTTCTATACTCTAGACCATGTAATTTATCGTAAAAATCAGCATCAGCATAACTATCGAAATATACAGACCGAACTGGATAGCCAATAGTTCCATTATGCTTATCTTCCA
>JAAYFT010000218.1 GCA_012728125.1 Tissierellia bacterium
AAAAGGGCAATAGGGAGACTTTATAAAGAGGGTATAATAATAATTGACAACAAGGGGATTAAACTAAAATAAGCAATAGGAGATGAAGGTATTGATAAAGACAATAAGAGTTAGTTTTGACACCATACCAGGACATGAAGATGAATACTATATAGATGAGAATAAGCTAGTAATAAACTTCTTTAGATTAATGGTAGACTTTATGGATGAAACCAAGGTAAACATTTCAGGAAAGCCTTTAAAAGAATATATAGAAGAAAAAATCTTAGAAATGTTAAAATAAGGGGGAATTTAAATGATCACTACTACAACACCAACAATTGAGGGAAAAAGAATTGTTGAGTACAAAGGCATAGTATTTGGAGAAGTAATAGCAGGGGTTAACTTTATCAAAGATTTTGCAGCTAGCATAACTAATATCTTTGGCGGCCGGTCTGGCAGCTACGAAGGTGAGCTAATCGAAGCTAGAGAAAATGCCATTCGTGAAATGGAATCAAGGGCAAAGAGAATGGGAGCCAATGCAGTAGTTGGAGTAGACATAGACTATGAAGTCCTAGGTCAAGGTGGAAATATGCTCATGGTGACAGCTTCAGGAACTGCAGTTGTAGTAGAATAAGAAATCTTAGATACCCTTTATTTAATAAAGGGTATTTATGTTTATATAGTATTATTATGGTTAATAGATGGAGGATAATATGGATATTAGAATAGGAGATAAGGTAATAGGGGAAGTAATCGATTTTTCTCACGAAGGTAATGGAATACTAAAAGTTGATAATCTAACTATTTTTGTTAATGGAGGCTTAATTGGTGATAGGGTAGTTGCTAAAGTAGATAAAATTAAGAAAAATTTTGCCATAGGTTCAGTAATAGATATTTTAGAGCCTTCAAAGGACAGAATAAAGTTGGATTTTGAAGTTAAAGAAGCAAAGGGTGGTATACCCTTAATCCAATATAGGTATTCTAAACAATTGGAGTGGAAAAAGGACAAGGTAAAAAAAGACTTATTTAAAATAGGAGGCTTAACCCATGTTGTAGTTAAAGACACCATCGGCATGGAATACCCTTATAGATATCGAAACCATGTCCAAATACCTGTAGGAGAAAAAGATGGCAAGACTGTAATTGGCTTCTATGAATTAAACACCAACGATATAGTAGACATGGATACTAGTATTTTGCAACCTGAAATTGGGGACAAAATTATAAATATAATTAGAACATGGATGGATAAATACCAAATAAAGCCCTATGACAAGAAGACTAAGAAAGGTATTCTTCGCCATATTGGTATTAGAACAAATAGGGATAATGAAGCCATGGTAATACTAGTCACTGGAAGCGATAAATTACCTTATGTTAAGGAATTAATTGAAGAATTGACGAGAGAAAAGGTAATAAGTATCTATCAAAATATAAATAAAGCCAACTCTTCAAGGACTTATGGTAGAGCATATAAAAAGCTATATGGTGTAGATAAACTCTTAGATAATATAGGAGATTATAAATTTTACTTATCACCAAATTCATTTTTCCAAGTAAATAGGGTTCAGACTGAAGCTTTATACAGTAAGGCTATGGAATATTTGGATTTAAAAATGGATGACATAGTCTATGACCTTTACTGTGGAATAGGTACTATTTCATTGTTTGTAGCTCCTCATGTAAAAAAGGTCTATGGAGTAGAAATCGTTAATGAAGCCATAGAAGATGCCAAATATAATGCAGAGCTAAACAATATAGATAATGTAGAATTCATGGTAGGAAAAGCTGAAATACTATTGCCTAAGCTAGTGAAAGTAGGCATAGAAAGCAACAAGGTAGTCCTAGACCCTCCAAGGAAAGGTTGCGAAAGGGAGGTACTAGAAACCTTAGCAAAAATGTTACCAGAAAGGATAGTATATGTATCCTGCAACCCTTCAACTATGGCAAGGGATGTGAAGTATTTAGTGGAAAATGGATATAAAGTAGTAGAAGTACAACCAGTAGACATGTTCCCTCATAGTGCGCACGTTGAGTGTGTTGTCTTGATAGAGAAGGAATAGGTTGAAATGACTAGGTTGAAGGCATTTCAAGTGAAAATGTTGGTGTGTTTTTTCCCCTGAACGATGAGTTAAGGGGAGATTTCGTTAGGGGGGCTATTGTGCACGCAAAAGTATGCTATTTTGTAAAAGGATAGGGTTGGATGCATCGTAGAGAAAAGTTGTCCAAGAAATACATATTAAGCTATTCTAAGTGAAGGGTTTAATATGGTAACCGTAGCAG
>JAAYFT010000037.1 GCA_012728125.1 Tissierellia bacterium
ATGCTCACTGGGGCTGCAATGTCTATGTCGGGCTTAGTAATGCAGATGATTACCCAGAATCGCTTAGTTGAGTCTACTACAACAGGGACTATTGAGTGGGCAGGCTTGGGACTAACCTTTGTTTATCTGTTATTCCCTGCACCAACTTTAGTTCAGAGGATGACTGGTGCTATTATTTTTTCTTTTATCGGAACCATGATTTTCTTTTTCTTCTTAAGGAGGGTAAGGCTCCGCTCCTCTTTAATTGTTCCTATTATAGGGATGATGCTTGGAGCGGTGATATCTGCAGTTTCTACCTTTGTTGGTCTTGTATTTAAAATGACCCAGAATATAGAAACCTGGTTTGTAGGTTCCTTTGCACCGGTTCAAATAGGCAGATATGAGTACTTATGGTTAATCGTTGTAGTCACTTTCTTTATTTTCATCTACGCTGACAGGTTTACCCTAGCTGGACTTGGAGAAGATATGACCACAAGCCTTGGATTAAATTATAACAATATAGTTTTATTGGGTACCGGTCTTATTGCTTTTGCCATTGGAATAGTAGCTGCTGTCATTGGTAACTTACCGTTTTTAGGCTTAATTGTCCCCAATATTGTTTCCATGTTTAGAGGCGATAATCTTAGAACCAACTTGCCTTGGGTATGTGTAATAGGAATGGGGGTTTTAACTGCCTGTGATATAATTTCTAGAACTATTATTAAACCCTTTGAAGTACCTGTCTCTATGATACTTGGAACAGTTGGGTCAATTGTATTTATAGTAGTTCTGTTGAGACAAAGGAGGTCAAGATGAACGAGTTAGCATTTGGTAAAGAAAGGACTAGAATCAGCTCAAGGCTACATACTAAAAATCGCTCTGCGAGGGCTTTTCGCTCTAAGCAGGAAGAAAGACGTTATTGGATATTACTTACAACATTGATTGCTCTAGGTCTTTTAGCTTCCTATGGACTTTTGGTATATAATAATCCAGTTCCACCAAGCTCACCTTCTTTTATTCCCGTAGTTAGAAGAAGGATGGTTGCCATTATTTCTATGATCATAGCTGCTGTATGCCAGAGTTTATCCACTGTTGCTTTCCAATCAATTACCAATAATAGGATTATAACTCCTTCCCTTTTAGGATTTGAAGCCCTTTATTCAACAATCCAGACCAGCACAATGTTTTTCTTTGGACTTAGCAGCTTTCTAAGTTTTAGTGGTATTGGTGCATTTACAATTCAAGTTGTTGCCATGGTCTTAATGAGTTTGCTGCTATATGGCTGGCTACTTTCTGGAAGGTATGGAGATTTACAGCTTATGTTATTGGTTGGAGTTATTATTGGAACTGGCTTAAGGTCATTATCATCTTTTATGAGAAGGCTACTTGCCCCATCTGAGTTCGATATTTTACAAGCAAGGCTATTTGGTTCTGTTAATAATGCAGATCCTAGCTATTTTCCTTTTGTAATTCCAATTGTAATAGTTACTGCAATTATACTTCTTAGTTATTCTAAAAAACTAAATGTCCTATCCCTTGGCAAGGATGTATCTACAGCACTGGGAGTTAAGCATCAGCCAGGAATTATCTTTGGTCTAATCTTGGTATCTATTTTGATGTCAATTTCAACAGCCATGGTTGGCCCCCTAACTTTTTATGGCTTTTTAGTTGCCACATTGACTTACCAAGCTGCACCTACCTATGACCATAGATATATATTCCCAATGGCCCTTGCCATAGGATTTTTAGTAATAACTGCTGCCTACTTCTTTATGTACCATGTTTTCAATGCACAAGGAGTAGTTTCAATAATTATTGAAATGTTTGGCGGACTTATATTTTTAATAGTAATGTTAAGGAAGGGAACTCTATGATAAATTTAGCAAATGTAAGAAAGATATATTCAGATGAGGTAGAAATAGGACCTTTAAATATAAAAATACCAAAAGCAGGTATCACTTCTTTAATAGGCCCTAATGGGGCTGGTAAATCTACAACACTATTGATGATTGGTAGGCTTTTGAAGATGGATGAAGGTCAGATTCAGGTGGCAAATATGGATGTCACTAGTTCTAAATCAGAAGATTTAGCAAAAATATTAACTATCCTAAGACAAGAAAATCATTTTGTTACCAGGCTAACTGTTAGGCAATTAGTAGGTTTTGGCCGTTTTCCATATTCAAAGGGAAGGTTAACAAGTGAAGATGAGGATATAATTTCAAAATACATTGATTTCTTAGGCCTGACTGACTTGGAGAATAGGTACCTAGATGAACTTTCAGGTGGTCAAAGACAAAGAGCCTATGTGGCCATGGTCTTGTGTCAAGAGACAGAATATGTACTCTTAGACGAACCCCTGAACAATCTTGATGTGGCTCGTTCAGTTCAAATGATGGATCACTTAAGATATGCTGCTGATAAATTTGGTAGAACTATTGTGACTGTTATGCATGATATAAACTTTGCAGCCAAATACTCTGATAGAATATGCGCTATGAAAGATGGTAAAATTGCTGCTTTTGGCACAGTAGAGGAAATTATGGACTCAAAGATTTTATCAGATATATTTGAAACCAAAATAGAAATTATTAAAGGCCCCTACGGACCTATAGCAACTTTCTAAGGCTTGAAGATAAATCCTGTTAAGACTATTAAGTTTTAATAGGATTTTTTTATACAATATAATAATACATCTATAAAATATGGATTGGTTTACAATCCCTTCATGTAATGATATCATTAAAATAATATACAAATAATATAAATATTATCATATATCTATTTATGAAGGGATTGAAAAACTGGAGCTGACAACAAGAATACATTTCGTATATTTGCACAACTAAGTGAATAAGGGTTATAATAATATTAGTATTTTCAATTTAATTTGAGAGGGGGGGAAGCCTTGCCATGAAGAAAATTCTTCCGCCTGTAATCATCACAATTATACTTATTGTGTATTTTATACTCTTTATTTCAGGAGTTAATTATATTACTGAACCCCTGTGGTTTAGGCTAACTGCAGTTATAGTTCCATTAGCCTTTATTGGGGTTAGTATTTATGTTCTAATAGAAAGAATAAAAGAGATAAGGAGTGGTGAGGAAGATGATCTTAGTAAATACTGATTACATTCCAGGGAAAGAATTAGAGGTGCTTGGCATCGTAACTGGAAGCACTATTCAGACAAGGCATGTGGGTAAAGATATTACCCAAGCATTTAAACATTTAGTTGGTGGGGAGCTTAAAGAATATAATGAAATGATGGACAGCGCCAGGGCATTGGCAACCAAAAGAATGACTGAAAGTGCCAAAGAACTAGGAGCAGATGCAATAATAAATATACGTTATTCCTCAGCATCAATTATGCAAGGGGCTGCAGAAATTATGGTATACGGAACAGCAGTTAAGTTTAAATAAGATTTATTGGAGATCTGGATTAATATCCCCTAGACCACAAGTTTAGGGGATATTTTTTGTTTTAATAAAAGGGGCTTTAATTTGAGAGCTCCTTTTTTCTGCTTAAACAACTATTCTTATTTAAGAAATAATAGTATTCTATTAGATATAAAAAAGTTTTTATA
>JAAYFT010000219.1 GCA_012728125.1 Tissierellia bacterium
TAGAAGACGGATGGCTTTATGATCAAGGTCCTGCAGGCAACCCAATTTTAGCCTTTACCTATGAAAATGATAATTTAGTATATTTGGGAAATGTTAATACTTTAGAATCTGATGTAGATACTCTTGAGTCAGCAGCTTTAGCTGTTCGAAGACTACTAGAAAATGAGGGTATTTTGCCTAATGAGTCCTATGAAGGTGACCATGTGGTGATTAAATTCCCCTTATCTACAGGAGAAACCAGCCAGCTCCTCTTATCCCAACCAGTAGTACAAGGGGATAGTGGTATCTGGGCAGTTGAAAGGTGGATGGACGGCAACGGAAACGTTTATCTAGGCCATCAAGATTTAGAAGCAGACATGAGTATAGAAGAATATTATAGGAAGCTGCAAATAGAAAGTGATCAGAATGCTAAGCCATGGTTAACAGACCCAGTAGAGGTGGCTTATGATTATATAATAAATGTTTTAGGCCAGGTACTGGTAAAGAAGAATGACCTAGTAGTTATAAATCCAGCCACAATAGATGACTTTTATGAAACGCCAGTAAGCCACTATATTGGCTATATAACTATGATGACTGTGGAGGATAGGATATTCCATCTAGATAGGGTAGAATTCATAACCAGGGAAGATGAAGACCGGATAGCAGAGCTAGGCCTAAATATAGACTATGATATGCCTAATGGATTTTATATTCATAACAGTAACACCTATCCCACATCCTTAGATGTATCAGATGAAACCATATATTTAATCCTAGATTGGACCGACTTATCTAAGCATAAAAGCCTTACTAAGGAGGAGTTTGTGGAATATAATAATAGCATAGAATATACTCCCCTTTATCATGTGTATACCAAGGATGGCTTTGTAACCAGGATTGAAGAACAATATATCCCATAAAAAATGGGGAGGTTAACCTCCCCGTTTTTATTTGCTAGTCAGTTCTAAGAACCTTTCTATATCCTTTTCAATTAATCTTAAGGAAGACCTGAAGAACTCAGGGTCCGTAACATCTATATTCATTCTCATGGCCACATCTTTAATATTGTTCTTACCTGTGGCTTTTAGAAGCTCATCATATTCCTCAACGAATTCTTGTCCCCTCTTTAAGTATTCTGCATATAAGCCCTTGGAGAACAAGAGGCCAAAGGCATATGGGAAGTTGTAGAAGTTTCTACTTGCAGTATAATAATGAGGTTTATTTAGCCACATATATGGATGTAGGAAGTTTGAGTCTAAGCCATCACCATAGGCCTGTTTTTGTGCCTCTAACATTATTTCCTTAAGTTCATTTACTGATAAATTATGACCCTTTCTTCTTTCAAACAGTTCAGACTCAAATAAGAACCTACTATAGATATCGACTATAACTTGGCCTGCATCGGATATGGAAGCTTCTAATATTCCTATGGCTTCCTCATGGCTAGCTTCATTTAAAGCAGCATTAACAACTATGGTTTCACAGAATATGGAAGCCGTTTCAGCAATAGGCATTGGATATCGGCTATTTAATATACTTTCATCCTTTAAGCAGGCTCCATGATAACCATGGCCCAGTTCATGGGCTAGGGTGGTCATATTGGAGAAGCTGCCACTGAAATTGGCCATAATCCTACTTTCACCTATAGGGTGTAGGTTTGAACAGAAGGCTCCACCCCTTTTGCCTTCCCTAGGCTCTACGTCTAACCAGTTATTTTCATAAGCATGTTTTGCAAAATCAGCAAGCTTATCTGAGAAGGTCCTAAAATTCTTTATTATATATTCCATAGCCTCATCATAGGTAAAAGTCCTATTTACTTCACCAATTGGGGCAAACAATTCATAGAAGGGCAAGCCGTTTTCATATCCAAGTAACTCTGCCTTCCTTTTATAATATTTGTGGAATACTGGTAGAAACTCTTTCATGGCCGTAAGCATTGCATTTAGAGTTTCCTCATCCATTCGTGAGTTTAAGACAGTTTCTTCTAAGGGTGACTTGTATCCCCTTAATTCAGCCAGGGTAATAACCTCTCCCTTTATACCATTTAAGGCTGCAGCAGAGGATTCTTCAATCTTCTTGTAGGCCTTAAGCTCTGCTTCGTATCCAGCCTTCCTCTTAGCAGGATCCTTATCATAGGCTAGATTTCTAGCTGCAGGCAATGGTAAGGATTTTTCCTCTCCATCTA
>JAAYFT010000220.1 GCA_012728125.1 Tissierellia bacterium
CTCATTATCTACTATAGTGGTAACTATTCCATTTTTTATATTGTCTAATTCCTTTTTAGTCATTATAACTGGTTTTGGACAAGCTTGTCCCCTTGCGTCTACTTCTATTCTCATTATTATTCCTCCTTAATTTTCTATTAATTATATTATACTAATTAAAGATACCCAACTTTTAAGTATAAATAAATCTTATATAACATTTTTTATTATAGGCACAATTAATAGAAAATTACACAGTTACTTATTAGATAATTCGTATATTTTTACATCTTCAGGCCCTAATATTAAAATCTCATCTTTACTAGCAAAGGCCTTTTCTATTTCTTCTATCAATTTAAACATTTCCTTGCCATCCTTTATGACCACCAAATGGTTATGACCATAAAGTAAAATATTTTCTCCGAAGGGAAGTATTTCATCATATTCTTCCACAAGTCCAAGCTTGTTTTGGGTTCTACCACTAAAATCAATGACCTCTAAATAGTTACTATATAAAATATAAATCATATCTTTCTTTAAATATATATCCCTTATTAAGTCAAATTGCTTTTTCCACATTATTTTTCCATCACTTATAAAATATAAGTTCCTATCAGTGAGAAGGATTATTTCTTCTTTCTGTGTAAAATCAAAATATAATACTATTTCACCTACAAAATCTAAAGTATCTAATCTTTCATTATTTATACCATATATGTCTACATGGGATTTTAGGATCCCTTCATCTAGGTTTAACAAGGCAACTAAACTTTTACTTCCATCCTTATTAGTATTATAAGTTAGGATATTTTTATCATCATAGCTGTAGTTTCCAATTAATACCTTATCCTTATCCAGTACACTTATGGTCTCCATATTAGGTAGTTTTACATGATAGATAAAATTCTCATGGCTTTCCTTAATATTATATACTTCCTTGTTCAATTGATATCTATGAATAGTGTTACCCTTACTATCAAAGGAATATATATCTCCTGTAGCCTTATCCAATACATAGATGTATTTTTCTCCATAATAAATTTCAGGTTCAAAAAAATCAAATTCCTTTTCTAAGATTAGGCTGCCATCGGAATTCAAAAAAGATATCTTATTATTAGTCCATTTTACAATATTACCATCATAAAAGTTTACACTTTCTATATCACCCATATCATTATAGGAGTATTTTAATTTTAAGATCTTTTCCTTAGCAACAAAGGAATCTAAAAAAGCCATAAGCTTTCTTTGATTGTCTTCCTTCAAAAAAAATAGGCTAATGGCAAGAAATATTAATAAAAATATTTTAAATCCTTTAAAACTATTCCTCTTATCCCTTTCCATAAATATCTCCTTGCTAATAATTATGTATATATTATACCATATAGGAAATTTATTTAATAATTAAAGTATATATTATATATTTTCCTAATATGTTTTATCAATTTTAAAACCACTCCTTAATATTTTTAATTATTTTATTAATATTTTTAAGTTTTTTGTTGACTTTTTTAAAGTTCAATACTAATATATTATTAAGAGATAATGATTTAGTCTTAAGGGGTGTTTTTTATGGCTACCAGATTAAAGATAAAAGTAATTGATAAGGAGAAAAATCTTGATTTAAGGTTACCCAGCATACCTTTTTGGCTGATTACTTCCCTATGTAGTCTAGCATTTACATTCAAACCCTTTTTATTGAAATACGCTGATGATTTAGATGAAGAAGCAAAAGCTATCCTAAAGGAATTAGATTATAAATCTATTAAGGAAGTATTTGACGTTTTAAAGTCTAATGGCCAATTCGATATGGTGGATATATCAAGTGGTGATGGTACAGAAGTGAAAATTTCTATTCTTTAGTTAAGGAAGGTGAGAAGATGAAAAGAGAAGTATTAGGTAAATGCCCAGTATGTGGCGAAGAGCTGTACGTTACTAAAGTTAGTTGCCATAAATGTCATACACATATAGAAGGAAACTTTACACTTTGTAAATTTTGTAAGCTTACAGAAGAACAAAAAAAGTTTGTAGAGATATTCATAAAAAGCAGAGGTAATATAAAGGAAATCGAAAAGGAGTTAGGTATATCCTATCCTACTGTCCGTGGAAGACTTGAAAATGTCATAGAAGCCTTAGGATACAGTCCTAAATATACTGCACCTACTGTCAATAAGAAGGAAGTTTTAAAGAAATTAAATGATGGAGAAATAACACCTGAAGAGGCTGTAAAACTTCTTCAAGGTGAGGAATAGGAGGTAGAAGATAATGAGAGAAGAAAAAATGATGATTTTGGCCATGTTGGAAGAAGGTAAGATAACATCTGAAGAGGCTATAAAGTTATTGGAAGCTTTAGAAGATATTGACATGCCAAGTAATTCTAATAAAACCGATGAAGCCCAAAATGAAAGCTCTCAAAGAAAAACTAACTCTAGTCCATTGATATTCGATACTTTAGGGGAAATCGGTTCAGATATTGGAAATGCTCTTTCTAGTGTATTTGATAGCCTAAAGGATGTAACCCAATCCATTGGATTTGGAACCAATTATGAAAATATTTCTAAAGATATAGATTATGAATTTGATCATGAAAATCCAAGCCTAGACCTTAGTGGAGTCAATGGGGGCATAAAATTAAGACCTATTGAAGGAAATAAGTTAAAAATAAAAGCTGTATGCCAATATAAGAAAGGTTTGCTTTTGGATAATGAAAACTTCTTTAACTTTTCTGCTGGTGACGGAAAAGTGGTATTTAGTCCAAAACACAATAGCAATATATCAGTAAAATTATATGTATCCCTACCAGAGAAAAAATATAATGAAATCCTATTAAATACTACTAATGGAAAAATAGATATAAAAGAACTCAATGTAAATTCTTTTATTTGTACAACCTCCAATTCTCCTATTGAAGCTGTAGATATTAATGCTGAGGAAATTGATTTAACAACTAAAAACGGTCGTATAGAATCTAGGGGAATTAATACAAAAACTCTCAATGTATGTACAACAAATGCAGGTATCTATTTAAATGATATATCCTGTAATGAAGTAGAAGCAAAAACAGCAAATTCTAAAATAGCTATTAATGATATCCTTGCTGATAAAATAATATGTAAAACATCTAATGCAACAATCGATGCTGAAGATATTACTTGCGATATCATTAACCTAATCACATCTAACGGAAAAGTAGTATGTGATGACATAGACCTTAATAGGGTTAAGGAAATGAAACTTATTACATCTAACGGTACAATAAATTCTAAAATCTGTGATACGGGCAGGCCCCTTTACTTTGATTTAGAAACATCTATGGGTAATATAAATTTAGAGATTCCAGATCTTGTATACAAGGTAAATAAACAGATTAGCCTTGGCCAAAAAAGGATAGTAGCCCATAGTTCTAATTATGATAAAAATGCAGATCATCTAAAGTTTATAGCCTCTACGTCAAATGGTTCAATAAAAATATGTGAGGAGTGATTTTATGTCAACAGAAAAACTACAAATTTTAAACATGGTTAAAGACGGAAAAATTACTACAGAAGAAGGTGTCAAACTTCTAGAAGCTTTAGAAGATCCTACTAATACATCAGAAGCTATTACTCATCCTGACAGCAAAGCAAAATGGTTTAAGGTAAGGGTTTTCGATCCAGAGGATAATACTAAGGTTAATGTTACTTTACCCCTATCACTAATTAACCTAGGTGTTAAACTAGCAGGTAAGTTTTCCCCCGAAGTCAAAGCTGCTGGCTTAACAGAAGAAGATATGAAAGAAATATATGCAGCTATTAAATCTGGTGCAACTGGTAAGATTGTAGATGTAGATAGTGAGGATGGCACTAAGGTTGAAGTAGTTATTGAGTAAGAGAAAATAACTCCAGTAGGGTTAGAAAATACCTAACTCCTACTGGAGTTATTTCGTTATTTATTACATTTTTTACTTATTCTTTTGTAAATGTGCTATAATAAATGTATCCATACAATTTGAGGAGGATATAAATGGAAAATATTATTTTGAATAAGGAAAGTGATACACCTTTATATATTCAACTTTACGAACAGTTTAAAATACTAATAGAAGAAAATCAACTTGAAAAAGACAAGCTTCCTTCCATTAGAAGCCTTGCTAAATCTCTAGGGGTAAATAATGTAACTGTAGTTAGTGCATATAAATTATTGGAGCAGGAAGGCTATGTCTATTCTATAAAGGGTAGTGGAACCTATATAAAGAAAATCCCAAGTACTGAAGAGATGTCTTATATAGAAGATGGAGATATAGAACTGATGACATCTGGTATCTTACCCATTACTAAAGATAGTATCAATCTAGCTTCAATGTCTCCTACACCAGATTTATTCCCCATTGAAGAATTTAAGCATGCCTTAATAGAAGTTCTAGATAGGGATGGCGGCCATGCCTTTTTATATCCAGAGATAACCGGGTATGGGCCTTTAAGGGAGTCGATTTCCAAGTTTTTGGTGGAGAATTACAAGATAGAAGTAGATAAGGACCAGATATTAATTACATCAGGAGGTCAACAGGGATTAGATATTATATCAAAGACTCTAATTAACCCAGGGGATGTTATCCTTGTTGAAAACCCTACTTACTCTGGTGCCCTGGCCCTGTTTAAATCTAGGGGGGCAAAAATAATAGGGATTCCCATGGATGAAGATGGTATTAATATAGATATTCTAAAAACTTATATAAAAAGATATAATCCAAAATTCTTATATATAATGACTAATTATCAAAGTCCAACTACCTATTCCTACCAAGAGGAAAAAAAGAAGAAACTCATATCCTTAGCCAATATCCATAATTTCTATATAATAGAGGACGATTTTTTAACTGACTTATCTTATGGGGAAAAGAAGAATCCATTGAAATCTATGGACAATAACAATAAGGTAATTTTCATAAAAAGTTTTTCTAAAATATTTATGCCTGGAGTTCGGATTGGGTTTGTAACCCTGCCTACCTTCCTATTCAAAGAGATAATTAGGGCAAAACATACTACAGATATTTCTTCCTCTGGCTACCTTCAAAGAGCCTTTGATTTATATCTTAGGAAAGGCTATTGGAAAAACCATATAGACAAAATAAAGAAAGTCTATACTGAAAAGTATAATATTATGGTTGAAGAATTAGATAAACTAACTGACTATGGTATATCATATATTAAGCCTAATGGTGGCTTGAGCATTTGGGTTAAGCTGCCAAAGGAAATAGATGCTATCGACTTATACAATGAATGTAATAAAAGGAGCTTGGCCATAGTACCTGGAAAGGTATTCTTCATAGATAGCTCCTTATATTCCAATTATATTAGGCTTAGTTTTGGCTCAGTAGACAATGATAGCATAATTGAAGGTATTAAAATATTGAAGGACATATTATCAAATAAAATAAAAGGAAGAAATAGCAATTATCTTCCCTTTATTTAGAAATATATATCAATTTATCTTATTCTCTATTAGAAGAGGGGCAAATGGGCCCCTCTTTTATATTTCTTCTTTTAAAGCTTTCATTAAAGATATTATGGAAAGAAGCATTACAAATATAAAGGGGAATGCAGCTGCAACTGATGCAGTTTGTAATGCTTCTAAGCCACCTGCCAACAATAAGGATGTGGCAAGTAGTGCTTGAACAATACCCCAAATAAATTGTTTTCTATTAGATGGGTTTAAATCTCCTTCTGATGATAACATACCTAGTACAAATGTTGCTGAATTTGCTGATGTAATAAAGAATGTACATAGTAGAACTACTGTAATTAATGATAAAATTGTACTTAAAGGATAGTAGTTAAATACTTGGAATAAAGCTGTAGACGGCTCTTGTGCTGCAACTTGTAAACCTTCTAGTCCAATTGTATCAAGGAGGTTTATCCCTAATGAACCAAAGGCTGCAAACCAAACAATAGATACTGCTGCTGGTGCTAGGATAACCCCTGCAATAAACTCCCTTATGGTCCTACCCTTTGAGATACGAGCTATAAATGTACCTACAAAAGGAGCCCAAGCTATCCACCATGCCCAATAAAATATTGTCCAAGCATTTGTCCAGCTATTGTCACCAAAGGCCTCTACATGAAGACTACTGCTTATAAAATCATTTATATATTGACCTAAACCATTGGTAAATGCATTTATTACTTTTAATGTAGGGCCAAGAATTATTGTAAGTATAAGTAATCCAAAGGCTAATACCAAGTTTATATCACCTAATAATTTTATACCCTTATCTATTCCACTAACTGCTGTCCAAATATATAGAATTGTAATTACTACAATTATAAGTATTTGAACTAGTCTAGTCTCTGGAATATTAAATAGATAATTTAATCCACTATTTATCTGCAAAGTTCCTAAACCCAAAGATGTGGCCACTCCTGCTACTGTTGCAAATACTGCCAATATATCTATTAATTTTCCTATAGGACCTTTAACTCCTTCTTCTCCCAATATTGGAATGAAAATACTACTAATTAACCCAGGTTTATTTCTCCTAAATTGAAAATATGCAAGTGCCAAGCCTATAATACTATAATTTGCCCAAGGATGAAATCCCCAGTGCATAAAGGAAGA
>JAAYFT010000221.1 GCA_012728125.1 Tissierellia bacterium
TAAGGGAAATATCCATAAATCTACTGCCAATGAAAAATATCCTAGAATTGAAGAAATACCCTTTGATTCAGCAAGAAAGATGATGACTACCTTCCATGAAAACTACTTGCCAAACAAGGTAGTATCCTTCACAAAGGGTGCTCCAGATATAGTTATAGACAGATGTAGTAAAATTAAAGTATCTGGTGTAGTACTAGATTTCAATGATGAAATGAAAAGAGAAGTATTAGAAGTTAATAGCAATTTCTCAAAGGATGCCCTAAGGGTATTGGCCCTAGCCTATAGAGAATATGATGAACTGCCAAAGGAAATATCTCCTGACAATAATGAAGTAGATATGATCTTTGTAGGCCTAGTAGGTATGATTGACCCTGCAAGGCCAGAGGCTAAAGAGGCCATCAGAAAATGTAAAGAAGCTGGTATTAAAACCATAATGATAACCGGTGACTATAAGGAAACCGCCTTTGCTATTGCTAAAGAGTTAGGCATGGCTGAGTCCATAGATGAAGCCATGATGGGTGATGAGTTAAATAAGCTTTCAGACGAAGAGCTAAGAGAAGTAGTTAAAAAGGTTAAGGTCTTTGCTAGGGTATCACCTGAACATAAGGTAAGGATTGTTACAGCCTTAAAGGAAAACGGTGAAATAGCTGCCATGACCGGTGACGGTGTCAACGACGCTTTGGCCTTAAAGAAGGCTGATATTGGAGTGTCCATGGGTATTACGGGTACTGATGTGGCAAAGAACACTGCTGAAATGATCTTAATCGATGATAACTTTGCCAGCATTATATCTGCTGTAGAAGAAGGTAGGATAATATATAGTAATATTAAGAAATTCGTTGCCTTCCTATTATCTTGTAATATAGGAGAAATACTCTTGGTATTTACAAGTATATTGTTAAACTTGCCAGTACCCCTTTTAGCTATCCAGCTATTGTGGTTGAACTTAGTTACTGACAGTTTCCCAGCCTTAGCACTTGGTGTTGAAAAGGGTGACCCTGATATAATGAAGGTTCCTCCTCGAGATACTAAGGAACCTATATTGACCAAAAGTATGTTAAGAGGAATTGGTCTTCAAAGTTTAGCCATAGCTGTTGCTTCTTTACTGGCCTATAGATGGGGTTTGCAAACTTACGGTGGCGACTTATTAAAGGCTAGAACTATTATTTTTGCAACTTTAATTACTGCTGAATTACTTCGTGCCTTCTCAAGTAGGTCACAAAAATATACCCTATTTAATATTGGTTTCTTTACCAACATGACCATGGTATATGCAGTCCTAGTTTCATTTGCATTATTGTTATTGGTTCTTTATGTACCATTCTTGCAACCTATATTCCACACTACAGCCCTAGGCTTAGGTGATTGGATTGTAATGTTAGGATTCGCTATTATACCATTAGTAGTTGGTGAGTTAAGCAAGGTAATATTTAAATATAGAAAATAATAATTTAGGCTAGGCTAAGTTTCAATAAAAGCTTCCTTGATTTTTAATATTTCAAGGAAGCTTTTATTATTTTTTGACACATTTTATTTTTTTGCAGCATAGAATAGAACAAGGAAGGTGGTTATATTGAGGAGATTAATAAATACTAAGCTTTGTCCTATTCTAAGTTCAAAAATAATGTCCCAATCAAGGGAAGAAGTACCTGTAATCATACAATTTAAAGAGTCACCTAATAAGCCTAATAATATCAGCTCCTTAGTATCGAAAATTAAGGCTAATTTGCCTATAATAAATGGGTTTGCTGGTTATATGAGCACAGAAACCATATATAGAATCATTGAAAGTCCAGAAATTGAATTTATTAGTTTTGATTCACAAGTATACGCCTTATTAGATATTGCTGCTCCAACTATGGAAGCTCATTTTCCCCATGACAAATCCCTTGAAGGAGAAGGAATTACTGTAGCTGTTATAGATACAGGAGTAGCGCCCCATTATGACTTAACTAGGCCTGCTAATAGGCTTATTGGATTTAAGGACTTTGTTAACAATAAGCCTGAGCCATATGACGATAATGGCCACGGGACCCATGTTGCTGGAATTATTGCAGGAAATGGTTTTTCTTCTAGAGGAAGATATGTAGGTATTGCTCCAAAAGCTAATATATTGGGTATAAAAGCTTTAAATGCTCAAGGTGGAGGAAACACTTCAGATGTGGTAAAAGCAATATCCTATGTAATAGAAACTAAGGATAAGTATAA
>JAAYFT010000222.1 GCA_012728125.1 Tissierellia bacterium
AATGAAATACTTATTCTTATGTTACCCAAGATGAACTACTTGTTCAAAAGCTAGGAAATGGCTTGATGAACATAATATTGAATATGAAGAAAGGAATATTAAGGATCATAATCCAAATGAAGAGGAACTAAAACAGTGGATTGAAAAAAGCAAGTATCCAATAAAGAAGTTTTTCAACACCAGTGGCAAGATCTATAGAGAATTAGGCTTAAAGGAAAAGCTAGATACGATGTCTGACCATGACAAGATAAAAACTTTAGCAACCGACGGAATGCTTGTGAAAAGACCTATACTTGTTGGTGAAGATAATGTTTTAGTAGGATTTAAAGAAAAGGAATGGGAAGAAATCTTATAATGGAGGTGCCATATGCAGGTTCCAATGTCAAAGTATTTAATTAATCAAAAAGGCACACTAAAGAAATTAGTGGACATGCTATCTAAGGAGTTTAAATATGTTTCAATTTTAGGAACAAATGTTAAGGGAAAAAATTATACAGTGTATAAGACGGGGGCCAGTATAGCTGATTCGCCTTGGAATGAAAGGGGCTTCGTTGTTAGGGTCTATAATGGCTACAACTACTCTGAGTATTCTTTTAGTCAATTATCAGTTGATACTTTAGATCTTTTAGTTGAAAAAATCAGAGAGAAAGCCAATGATGATGTAAACAACTTAAAAGCTGCAGATATAAAAATATCTAACTATCCAGTCATAGAAGAGGAAAAGATAATTAAGAGTCACTTTAGGGAAGTAGAAATACTTCCTGAAGAGGTTAGTCCTGAATATAGGATTAAGAAAATAACCGATATTATGAATGAGGCATTTACTTATTCAGACTTATTAATAGACTTTAGTGTTAACTATGAGGAGTGCCATATATCTAAAATCTTTATTTCTCAAAACAAAGATTTGGAACAAGCATATATCTGGACTAAAGCAAGCCTAGCAGCCATAGTTAGAAGGGATAATGATACTAAGTATTATTATGATGGTATATCTGGTTTAAAGGGATTGGAGCTTTTAGATGAGCTTCAAACCATGGTTAAAGATGTAGTTATTAATGCTGAAAAACTATTGGATGCTAAAAGGATTGTTCCAGGAGAATACGATATAATTTGCTCTCCAGAAATCGCTGGCTTAATAGCCCATGAAGCCTTTGGCCATGGGGTTGAGATGGATATGTTTGTGAAAAATAGGGCTAAGGCCGTTGAGTATATTGATAAATACGTAGCTTCAGACCTGGTAAGTATGCATGATGGGGCAGCTGCAGCGGAAAGTGTATCTTCTTATTTATTTGATGATGAAGGTACTCTAGGTACTGATACCTTGATAATAGATAAGGGCATATTAAAAACAGGAATCTCAGACCTGCTTTCAGCCCTTAGGCTAGGCACTAAACCTACTGGCAATGGAAGAAGAGAATCATTTGAGCGAAAAGCTTATGCTAGGATGACCAATACTTTCTTTGAAGCTGGTAATGACAAACTAGAGGACATGATTGGATCAATAAATGAAGGTTACTTATTAGACGTTACCTTAAGTGGTATGGAGGATCCAAAGAATTGGGGAATACAGTGTATGGTCCTTATGGCAAAAGAAATTAAGGATGGAAAGCTTACTGGAAACATTATGTCCCCAGTTATTATGACAGGTTATGTGCCAGACCTATTAAAATCCATTTCTATGGTTTCTGAGAAAGTTCAAATAGCAGCCCTAGGGGCCTGCGGAAAAGGCTATAAGGAATGGGTTAAGGTATCTGATGGCGGTCCATATATTAAAGCAAGAGCGAGGTTGGGATAATGGTAGAGAAAATTAGAAAGATATTATTAAACATAGATGGAATAAATGGTTGGAAGATTAATGAAAAGACAGTGGAATCAAATGAGCTATTTTTCATTAGAAAAGAGCTTGATATGAACAGGGGCAAGGACGTAACCCATATTAGTCTTACTTTATATAAAGACTTTGAGGAAAATGGGAAAAAATATAGGGGTTCAGCTACTATAAGTCTACACCCTACCATGGATGATGAGGAAATAATAAAAGAGATAAATGATGCTATTTTTGCAGCAGGATTTGTAAAAAATGAATACTATCCTCTAGTAAAGCCTAGTGAAGGAGTTCCACCAGAAACAAAGACTAGTTTCAGTGAAGATTCTATGTCTAACTGGATGACTAAGCTTACAAAGGATGTATTTATAGCAGATAAATACGACAGAGGATGGATTAATTCAGCTGAATTGTTTTTGGATAAGGTAAAGGTAAGAATAGTTAACTCTGAGGGTGTAGATGTAATGTACGAAACCTATAGGGGAGAGCTGGAGTTTATCACAAATTGGAAGGAAGATGAGGGAGAAGAAGTAGAGCTTTACAAGGACCTTCTTTTTTCTGATTATGATGAAAGCTTAATTCCAGAGTCAGTTGATGAAATGCTGAAAATCTCTAGGGACAAGGCCCTTGCAAGGCCTACACCTAAATTAGACAATATACCTATAATCCTTACAGGAGAACCTGTAAGAGAATTTTTTACTTATTATTATGAAAAGGCTGCAGCCCGTTCAGTTTATGAAAACTGGTCAACTGCAAAAATAGGAGAATCTATACAAGGAGCAGATGTGGAGGGGGATAGGGTAAATATTGTATTAGACCCACATATGGAGAATTCTACACATTCAGCTCCTTATGATGAAGATGGTTTAATCCTATCTAAAGTTACCTTATATGAAGATGGTATTTTGAAAAGATACTGGGGGAACTTAAGGTATTCACACTATTTAGACATTGAACCTACTGGTATTATTAGAAATATAGTAGTTGAAGGGGGCAGTAAAAGCCTAGAAGAAATGAAGGAGGGAGCTTATTTAGAGCTAATATCCTTCTCAGACTTTCAGGTGGATACAATAACAGGGGATTTTGCAGGTGAAATTAGATTAGGCTGGTACAAGGATGGAGATAAGCTTATACCAGTAACTGGAGGTTCTATTTCAGGCAATATAAATGAAGTTCATAAGGAAATGTATTTGTCTAAAGAAGTTCAAAAACTAAATAACTTCATTGGACCTTATTCAGTTAAGTTGTTTAATGTGAATATTGCTGGAGTAGAATAATAATAGTGAGGGATTTACATGGACCAGGTAAAAATAATAAAAGCTGAAGTTACTCATCTAGATGAATTGACAAGTATGGCCATTGACCTTTGGCCTGATAATGACTTTGAAGAACTTAAGGAAGAAATAATCCATTTGATGGCAAATGGCAAGAATGTTTTTTTACTTTCTATTATAGACGAAAACATAGTAGGGTTTATCCACATGTCCATTAGGACTGATTACGTTGAAGGCTCTAGCACAAGTCCAGTTGCCTATGTTGAAGGCATATATGTTAAGCCAGACTATAGATATAAGGGAATTGGCAAACAACTATTAGCCAGAGGGGAAGAATGGGCAAAGTCCAAAGCTTGCAAAGAAATTGCCTCAGATATATTATATGACAATACTGATAGTTATAATTTCCATACCAAAGTTGGATTTAAGGAAGCCAATAGGCTGATTTGCTTTATTAAAGATATAGATTAGATAAGTAATATAATACTAAAAAGGATGGATTAGTCCATCCTTTTTAGTATTATATTAGTAACCATTTGGGGTATTCCGATTGGTTCGACGATTAACTCTCCTGTGTAGTTCCCATTATTTACTAGGCCCTTCTTAGCCAGGTGGAAGGTTACAGTCTTATGGGATTTAACAGCTATGCCTAATACTTCACCTGTATCCCCATCTAGGCCTGAAGGTATGTCTACTGAAAGGATATATTTGGCATGGTCATTTATTAAAGAGATTACTTCTTTAAAAATCCCTTCAACCTTTCTAGTAAGGCCTATTCCAAATATGGCATCTATGACCATATGGCTGTTAACTAGGGAACTCTTTAGGATAGTCAATTCACTTTCTCCCTGAATATGGGTGAATTTGACCTTCATATTTTTTAGGATATTTAGGTTAATATTGAAATCCTTTGTTCCTTTATCTAAGTTACCTAGTATAAACAGATCTACTTTCTTATCTTGTAATATAAGGTGGCGGGCAATGGCCAGACCATCTCCACCATTGTTTCCAACTCCGCAGATTATGGTAAGGCTATTTGTATTTTCCATAGGAATATTTTTTATTACTTTTAATGCTGCATTTTCCATTAAAACAATGCTGGGTATTCCTATGTCTTTAATGGCATAAGTATCCATGGCCTTCATTTCTTCACAGCTTATGGCTATCATCCTATCCCTCCCTTAATTGGATTATACATCTATATTCAAGGGATTTGCAATATTTGCCAGTCAAAAGTATAAAAAATATCTTTTCAAAATCATAATATTGTGATAATATATAAGGAATTATACTTATATAAATTCTTTGACTGGAAAGAGTAGTTAAACTATTTTGCTATAGAGAGTTGACGGTTGGTGGAAGTCAATGCAAGAGGTTTAATGAATGGGTCCAGGAGAAGTTTGGTGAAATGGTTGTACCAAATTACCCATTACCGGGAGTTTCCCGTTACAGGAACAGGATATCTAGTAGTACCCTTGTATTGCTACGTATCTGGTTGAGTGAGATTATCTATGATAATCTAATTAAGGTGGTACCGCGAATACAGCCCTTCGTCCTTATGTGGATGAAGGGCTTTACTAATTTAAAGGTGGTGATAAGAAATGTTGTGAACAGAACTTAGTGATTGGAAAGTATATTTAAAATTCAAAAGTAAAGGAGACATGGAAGATGAAATTAAAGGATTATATTTTTACAACATTTCTATTGGCTATAGGCCTAATATTGCATCAAATCACACCTGGAATATTTGGAGGAATGAAATTTGATTTCCTATTAATATTCATGTTTGTCGCCATCTTTATAAATACTAAGTTTAAAAACGTAATATTAACTGGCCTTCTAGGTGGGCTCCTATCTGCCATGACCACCTCTTTCCCAGGAGGTCAACTACCTAATATACTGGATAAAATAGTTACTTGTTTAGTAGTCTTTGTACTGATAAGACTTTTTAAAAACAACTACCAAAATATTTTTATTGTCGGATTAATTGGTGGGATTGGAACTTTTGTAAGTGGGATGACTTTTGTGGTATCTGCAGCCTTTATTGTTGGCTTACCAGCACCTATGAAAGTTTTAGTAACAGGTATTGTCATTCCCACTGCTTTAATCAATATATTAGGTACAGTATTTGTATATAGACTTGTAAATAAAAGTCTTAAATTTAGATATAGTCTTTGATTATAAGCCTTAAGGTTGACCCTTAGGGCTTTTCTTTATGAACAGGCACCTTATATTTATAATTACATAATATGTATTAGTCTGAAGTTTATCAAGGAGGGAAGATATGAAGCTAACCATACTAGGTGGTGATGGGAGAAGCATTAGATTAGCTTATTTACTAGAAGAAGATGGCCATGATGTAAAGGCCTTTGGCTTTAAGGAAGACCATATCAATAAATTATTGTTAAGCCATACTTTAGATGAGGCATTGGATAAGTCCAGTGTAGTCATTGGCCCCATACCCTTAAGCCACGATGAGGTTTATTTAAACACGCCCTTCCATCCAGAAAAAATACCATTAGAAGATATATTTAAAAAGATGAAGCCTGATCAAGTATTCATGGCTGGCAAGATATCAGAAGAGGTCTATAATTTGGCCAAAACCAATAATATTAAGGCTGTAGACTTGATGAACAGGGAAGAAATGAGTGTTTTAAATGGGATTCCTACTGCAGAAGGAGCCATACAGGTCGCCATGGAAGAAATGGATATTGTGCTCCATGGAGCCAATGCCCTAGTCTTAGGCTTTGGCAGGATGGGGAAGATCTTATGTAAAAAGCTACAAGGCCTTGATGTTAATGTCTATGTCGGAGCGAGGAAAGTTAAGGACCTTGCCTGGATTGAATCCTATGGGTATATACCAGTTAATTTAGTAGAATTAAATGCTTATCTCAAAAACATGGATGTAATCTTTAATACTATACCAAGTATGGTTTTAGATGGAGAAAGGATTTTAAATATAAACCAAGATACCTTAATAGTAGATATAGCCTCTGTGCCAGGAGGGGTGGATTTGGAAAAGGCTAAAGATCTCAATATAAAAGTAATCTGGGCCCTAGGTTTACCAGGGAAAGTGGCACCAAAGACTGCTGCCATGATACTTAAAAATACTATTACAAATATAATTGAAGAACTGGGGGTTTTATGATGTTGTTAAAAGGAATTAAAGTAGGTTTAGGAATTACAGGTTCCTTCTGTACCTTTGATACAGTGCTGACTGAAATTAAAAGATTGGTAGATGAGGGAGCTGATGTTTATCCTATTATGTCCTATAATGCCAGCAATTTAGATACTAAATTTGGCTTAGCTGAGGACTGGATAGAAAAGATAGAGGAAGCAACAGGGAACAGGGTAATAGCCACCTTGCAAGATGCAGAACCTATTGGGCCAAGTGCCTATTTAGATATAATGGTAATTGCACCTTGTACTGGAAATACCTTGGCAAAAATAGCCAATGGAATTACAGATACACCAGTATGTATGGCCTACAAGGCCCATTTGAGAAATGGAAAGCCTGTAGTTATAGCAGTATCAACCAATGATGGTTTAAGTGCCAATGCCAAGAATCTAGGACTTTTGTTGGATAAGAAAAATGTATACTTCGTCCCCTTTAGCCAGGATGATCCTATAAAAAAACCAACTTCCATAATTGCCCATTATGACATGATAATTCCTACAATCCTTGAGGCCTTAAAGGGAAGACAAATCCAACCGATTTTGTTTAGAAGCTAGTTAACCTAGCTTCTATTGTTTTTCTCTAAAACCACGAATTGCTAATGAAATAATCGAATATATATGTTATAATACATTTGCTTTGGATAGATATATAATAAGAATTACTTTGGTAAAGGAAGTGTATAATAGTTGGATTCCATAAAAGGTATTCTGGGAGACAAAAATGAAATAATAAGAAAGTTATTTTATATTTTTTTAGGGAATTTTTTCTGTTCAATAGCCATTAATTTATTTTTTGTACCCAATGGATTATTAAGTGGAGGTGTAGGTGGCCTAGGAATTATAGTTCAATATTTAACTGACATACCTACTGGTATTACAGTATTCGTCTTGAATCTACCAATATTCCTACTAGGTTATAAGATATTAAATAAGAAGTTTTTAGTCTATGCCTTTATTTCCATGTTTGTTTTTTCATCTATCTTAACGGCTACTAAAGATATAGGCAGTCTTTTTGTAATAGACGATATATTACTGGCTTCAATCTTTGGTGGTGTTTTTAATGGCATAGGAATGGGTTTAATGTTTAGAAATGGAGTATGTCAAGGAGGTTTTGACGTAGTAGCAGCAGTTCTAAAAAGAAAACTAAATATGAATGTGGGCACAGGCCTCATGATTGTAAATACAGTTATTATATCCCTTTCATCCTTACTATTTGGTTACAAACCAGCCATGTATACCCTAATGGCTATGTATATTGGCTACCAAGTATTGGATAAGGTTCAAATAGGGTTAAATGTACAAAAAAATGTTATCATAGTTTCCGATAATTCAGAAGAATTATCTACTGCCATATTAGAAAAACTAAGCAGAGGAGTTACCTTACTTAAAGGTGAAGGTGGATATACTAACCAAGAAAAAAATATTATTTATTGTACTTTAACATCCAGGGAAATTGCCAAGTTAAAGGAATTAGTGAACGAAGTAGACCCAATGGCATTTTTAACCATATATGATGTGGTGGAAGTTAAGGGTAAAGGATTTAAAACAATGGAAATATAGTTAATGGTTTAATGGTAGATGCTTTCAAGTAGTTAACTAGTTAAAACTAGATTATCTATTTGGAAGTATTTTTTTAATTTATTTTACATAATTTTTTTAAATAAAATATAGTATTAGATAAATGGGTATATTAAAATTAAGAAA
The DNA here is from genome assembly GCA_012728125.1 of Tissierellia bacterium. Classification (GTDB taxonomy): domain Bacteria; phylum Bacillota; class Clostridia; order Tissierellales; family Tissierellaceae; genus JAAYFT01. Next base: position 7,984 of record JAAYFT010000222.1, read on the forward strand.
GCTTATTGGAGGTAGTCTATGAAGATAAACTTTGAAGGGATAATTAGAAACCTAGAAAGTAAAGCAAATTCTATTTATAGGGATAATGAAAAGCTAAGAAATTTAATTATTAAAGTAAAAGACAAAATAGATAATAATAAGGAATTGAGGGAGATCTTTGAAGAAATAAAACTACTTATAGAACTAATCAGGGACTGGCTAAAGGGAGACTATAAGGAACTATCACAAACTTCAGTGGTACTGGTAATTATTTCCTTCATCTATCTACTAAATCCCTTTGATTTAATTCCAGATTTCATAGCAGGCGGCTTTGTCGATGACATTGCTGTAATTACCTATATAGTCAAGAAAATCCAAGAGGAATTAAAAGCCTACAAAAGGTGGAGAAATAGGGAAGAAACTGCGGAGATCATTGAAATACAGGGTGACGTTATGGACATAGATGAATAAAATGAAACAAAAGAAAAGGTGATATTATGAAAGACATAGATATTGAAGAACTTTATTGGGAAGACTGGGACCAACTAGCAAAAGACAATGAAGTATTAGAAAAGATATTTAGCTATTTAAAGGATTTTGAAGCAAGGGACATAGATGAATTGGCTAATATGCTGAAGTTATATAACAACCCATCTGGAGCATTTACATTGGAATTCGCCAATATTATTGTAGACCTATATAGGTATAGTAAATCAAAATTTATAAAGGCTCTTAAGATTGTTAAAGATGAGTCAATCAATCTAGTTTATGTTTTTAGAAATCAAAAGGTTTTCACTGACGAGGATGAGGAATTGAAGGAAATCCTTATGATGGAGGAATTAAGCGAAGAAGACAAGGAAGTTGCAAAAGATTTCTTTCAAATGTATAAGAATATATGCGCATCATGAGTTTAGAAGAGGAGAGAGGTTCTCTCCTTTTATTATGGAAAAACATATAAATAAATAGTGACAAATTTAACAATTATTGGTATAATATAATCAAAGAAAGAATATAGTCTTAAACTTAGCTATAGGCACCTACTTCTACATACTCCAAATAGATGAGGTGTTAATATGGCTATAGTTACATTAGATGAGACTATATTAATTAAATTTATTTGCTACGATTGTGGACATATATGGGATGAAAACTTTGAAGGCGATAGTACAAATTGCCCAAGATGTAATTCTCCAGATACTGCTAAGATTAGTAGAACAAGATACGGATAATTGAGGGTGGAGGAATCTACCCTTTTTTCTTGGAATAAACCAATATAATTTCTATTATGGACAAATGAAGAAATAACTAATAAAATATAGTAAAATACGAAATTATATTGGGGTGAGACTATGAGCTATAAAGAAAAATATAAATATTGGTTAGAAAATGAATTCTTTGATGAAGAAACTAAATTAGAGCTTAGAAGTATTACAGATGAAAAGGAAATAGAAGATAGGTTTTACACTGACCTTTCCTTTGGTACAGCAGGCCTTAGAGGTATAGTTGGGGCTGGAACTAATAGGATGAATAAATATACAGTTTCATTGGCTGCCCATGGCCTGGCTCAAACCATAGTTAATAGGGGAGCTGAAGCAAAAAATAGAGGAGTAGCCATAGCCCATGACGTGAGACATTTTTCCAAAGAATTTGCTGAAATTACTGCAAGGGTTTTAGCAGCCTATGGCGTTAAGGTCTATTTATTCGATGGTATTAGGCCAACACCCTTATTATCCTATACTATTAGGAAATTAAAGACTATTTCAGGTGTTGTCATTACAGCCAGCCACAATCCAAAAAATTATAATGGATTTAAGGTTTACTGGGAAGAAGGTTCTCAAATCTTAGACAATATAGCCAATGAAATATTGGCTGAAATAGATAAGGTAAAGGATTTCTCAGAGATAAAAATTGTGGACTTTGAAGAAGCTAAGGAAGTAGGCCTCATAGAAATCCTAGGAAACGATATAGATGAAGCTTATGATAAGGATTTGTTAAGTTTAAGCCTGTGTGATGATATTGATAAGGATATAAAGATCATCTATACCCCTCTAAATGGTACAGGTAATATACCAGTCAGGAGGATACTAGAAAAAAGAGGATTTACCAATGTCATAGTAGTGCCAGAACAGGAAAACCCAGATCCAGATTTTACTACTGTTGGATATCCTAATCCAGAAGATGTAAAGGCCTTTGATTATGCCATAGCCCTAGGGAAAAAGGAAAATGCCGATGTAATAATTGCCACCGACCCAGACTGCGATAGGGTAGCTGCCATGGTTAGGGATAAGGATAAGGAATTTAAGTTCATTAATGGCAACCAAATGGGAGTGCTTCTTGTAAACTATATCTTATCTCAGAGAAAGAAGAATAATAACTTACCAGCAAATGGAGCTATAGTTAAATCCATTGTTACTGGAGACTTAAGCAAGCTAATAGCTGACAAATATAATATTAAAACTGTAGAAACCTTAACAGGTTTTAAACATATTTGTGGCAAGGCCAATGAATTTGATAAGACTGGCCAATATGAATTTATCTTCGGTTATGAAGAGAGTATTGGATATGTTTATGGCACCATGGTAAGGGATAAGGATGCTGTAAATACTTCTATGCTTATTGCTGAAATGGCAGGTTATTATAAGAAAGAAGGCAAGTCCTTACTAGATGTATTAGAAGATATCTACAAGGAATATGGTTATTACAAGGAAAAATTAGTGTCCATAGTCTTAGAAGGCTTAGAAGGTAGTAGAAGAATTGGTAGAATAATGGAAGATTTTAGAAGAAAACCAATTACTTCTTTTGGTAATATAAATCTTTTAAACACCATAGATTATTTAAATGATGAGACTGGAAATCCAAAGTCTAATGTATTGAAATATTATTTAGATGATGGTTCCTGGTATGCCGTTAGGCCATCTGGTACTGAGCCTAAAATAAAGCTTTATATCTATGCCATGGATAAGGATGATGAAGTATCAAAGAATAAGATTGACCTAATTTACTCCATGGTAATGGACAGGATTGATTCCATTGAGTAGCAAATAATGGAGAATTAGTTAATTATTAAATTAATCCAACTTCTGTTGAATAAAGCTTTTTAATATGTTAGAATTTTAAATAAATAGTTGGGCAGAATTACTAGCAAAAATAATATAAATTTTATTATAAGGGGGAAATGCAATTGTATAAGATTGTCAGAAAAGAAATACTAGCTCCAAACATTTTTTCAATGGACATTTTAGCACCTAGAGTTGCTGCTTCTGCACAACCTGGACAATTCCTCATCGTAATTGCAGATGAAAAAGGTGAAAGGGTTCCTCTTACTATCTGTGATTACGATAAGGATGAGGGAACTGTACAAATTGTTGTACAAGCCATGGGTAGCTCCACTAGAAGATTATTTGAATTTGAAGAAGGGGACTACCTAAAGGATTTTGTTGGCCCACTAGGAATCCCATCAAAATTTGTCGATGAGGATATTGAAGAGTTAAAGAAGAGAAGAATGCTATTCGTAGCTGGTGGAGTTGGTACTGCACCTGTTTATCCTCAAGTAAAATGGCTCCATGATAGGGGAATTGAAGTTGACGTTATAATGGGAGCGAAGAATAAAGAATTAGTAATTCTTGAAGACAAGTTAAGAGCTGTTGCAGGAAATCTTTATGTATGTACAGATGATGGTTCCTATGGCTTCCATGGTATGGTTACTCATTACATAGAGGAATTAGTAGAAAAACAAGGCAAAGAATATGACGAATGTATAGCTATAGGCCCTATGATCATGATGAAGTTCGTTGCATTAACTACTAAGAAGTATAATATTCCTACAATTGTATCCCTAAACCCAATTATGGTAGACGGTACAGGCATGTGCGGTGCATGTAGGGTTACAGTAGGTGGAGAAACTAAATTTGCTTGCGTTCATGGGCCTGAGTTTGATGGCCATCTAGTTGACTTTGATGAGGCTCTCAAGAGACAGGCACAGT
>JAAYFT010000223.1 GCA_012728125.1 Tissierellia bacterium
ATCTACTACTTCTTTAGTCTTACGGGATTTAACCCCAACATTTGACAAAGAACCTATTATATTACCAAACCTTTCTATTACGATGTGGTAATGGCTAAAATAAAAGGTCAGTTAAGACGTTGCTATGGAGTATTAGCTCCTGATGTATCAGGAGAAAGGAAACTTGAGCTTGAAGGGCTTACTTTGTACCCAGAAAGGCCAGAACTACACTTTAATAATAATTCTACCATGCTGACAAAGAAAGAAGCTATACTTGCAGAAACATTAATGCGTATGTCTCCCAGGGCAGTAAGCAGAGATACCCTTATGGAAAAACTTTGGGACGATCAGGCCTTTATAGATGAAAACACAGTAAATGTAAATGTGGCTCGTCTTAGGAAAAAACTTCAAGGGATTGGAATTAAGGAAGCCCTTGAAACTGTAAGAGGACATGGATATAGATTAAATGTAACCTGGGGGAAAAAGTGATGAAGATATTTTTATTTGATCATATTCCGTTTGTTTTATTATATCTTCTCAATATGTTATTTCTTTTTTTATTTTATAGAAATCTAGGTGGATTTGATAATTTAGAGAATACCTATTACTTTATATTTTTAAGCAATTTCCTTCTAGGAGTTTTTTTGCTATACCGTTATTTTTCCCACAAAAAGCTATATGATAAATTGACTAAAATGCCTTCTAATCTAGACGATACTATATCATCAGCAGGAACTACTCCCACCTCTAAAGCTGTTAACAGGTTACTTCGAGCACAATATAATCTATATCAAAAGCAAATCCAGATGTATAAGCGAAAACAGGAAGAACATTTGACCTTCATTCATCAATGGGTCCATCAAATGAAAACACCCGTATCAGTAATTCACTTAATACTTCAAGAAAGAGAAGGTGAGCCCTATATAGAGAATATCCAGCAAGAGTTAGAACGGATTAGTAGAGGGTTAAATATGGCTATGAATATGGCAAGATTCGGGAGCTTTGAACATGATTTTACTGTTGAGACTATTTTATTACATTCAATTGTAGCTGAAGTTGTAAATGAGCAAAAAAGGTATTTCATTCGTAAAAAGGTCTATCCAGAAGTTAGGATAGATTTAAACATGTCAGTTAAATCTGACCGAAAATGGCTCAAGTTCATAGTAGAACAATTGCTGGTAAATGCTATTAAATATACAGAAGGGGAAAACAAAAGGGTCATTATTTCAGCTTATGAAAGCATAAAAGGTAAAGTCTTAGAGGTTAAAGACCAGGGCGTGGGAATACCTAAAAATGATATCCGTCGAGTTTTTGAACCCTTTTACACAGGAGAGAATGGAAGAAAGTTTGGTGAATCTACAGGTATGGGTTTGTATCTAGTAAATGAAATATGTAAAAAGTTGGAACATCAAATAGAACTAGAGTCAAGACAGGGAGAAGGAACTACTATAAGAATTATTTTTACTGCTTAAATATTATTACATTAATGTAAGATTAATGTAATAATAATCGATAGCAGATGGTGCACAGACATCTTAAAATGTAAGCGTTTAATAATATATGTATTGAATAATTATAGGGATATCGCTATGATATCCCTATAACAGTATTTATTAAGCTTTACATATATTTTGTATTTGTTCATCCCAAGGCATCATTAGATCTAAGACCTTTGGGTTGGTTTTTAAATTGGTACCTGGTAATATTGACAGTATATGCTCTAAATACTTGTGGGCTTAGTCCATTGGCCTTTGCTGTTTCTACCAGTGAGTAAACAGTTGCACTTGCATTTGCCCCCTCAGGACTACCACAGAAGGTCCAATTTTTTCTACCTACTGTAAATGGTCTTATACTGTTTTCTGCAATATTGTTGGAGATAACACAGTTTCCATCTTCTAAATAGGTTTCTAATTTTTCTTTATGATTTAGGGCATATTGAAGAGCCTTCCCAATATTAGATTTAGGAAGTACTTTTTCATTTGTGCTTTCTACCCATGACCAAAAGGCCTCTAGTACCGGTTTTTCCTTTTTTAGACGCTGTTTTCTTCTATCTTCTGGGGATAGGTTCTTAAATTTTCTTTCCCAGTCAAATAACTGGTTACAATATGCTATTCCAAGG
>JAAYFT010000224.1 GCA_012728125.1 Tissierellia bacterium
TCGGAAGACAAGGAAGCCTTGGACTTAATTTTAGATGAGGAAGATAATAAATACCTATTAGAGGCATTAGACAGGCTTACAGATAGGCAAAGAGAAGTGATTATCCTATATTACTTTGAAAATATGAAGATAGAGGATATAGCCAGTAGGCTTGGGGTTACCTATAGAACTGTTGTCAATACAAAGACTAGGGCTTTAGAGAAAATGGCTTTATTACTTAAGAATAAGGTTTAGGTAAGACAAGGGCTCTTGAGAAACCAACCTTAGTACCATAGTTTAACTAATATATATTTGATAGTATTTAACTATGAAGCCTGTCCTGTAATATAGCTGTCATCAACTTGTAACTCAAATGTAATGGTAAATACTAGATAAAAAGTTTTCTCTTGTTCCAGCAAGGAGAACTATAACTTTTTTCCCATTTGCTTCATTAATAGTATAAGCAATTTCATAATTTACACCTTTATGTTTTACATCAAGACCATATATACCAGCTAGGTCTCCACGTTTTGGCTGTCCAATATAAGGATTTTCCTTTAATTTGAGGAGGGATACTTTATAAGCTTCTTTTAATGACTTGTCTTTTATCTTCTTAAAAAAACGTTCAGCTTGAGGACTGAATAATATTTCGTACATAATCAGTCCTCCGAACCAAAAATATCATCGAAATTTGCTGCTTCTTTTTCACCAGCTGCGATAGCATCTGCTTCTTCCAACATATTGGTAACAGCCTTTTTAATGTTTTGGCTTTGTATTTCAAATTGCTTTATTAATTCATTACCTGAATACCCTTGAGAAACGAGGTCTTTTAGAATCTCAACAGAAAACTCACTTGATTCACGGTGAAGAGGTTGAATAATAATTTTGCCATCTTCAAGTATGCATTCAACCTCGCTACCGAGCTTAAGGTGTTTATAGAAATGCAAGGGTATCGTGATTTGACGTTTTTTTGAAACACTGATTATTTTACGATTCATAATATCACGCTCCACAGTACAAATAGACATTGCTCAAACATCCTTTACAGTATATGCAAAATAAATAAATATAATACATATTTCTTTGTATCTTTACTATTATTATAACAAAGAAACAAAGAAAATTCAACATATAAGGCCCTCATTTGAGGGCTTATATATTTGTCCTTACCCCAATTGTTTTTTCATTTCACTAAGTATCATAGAAACATCAGCCTTAGTGGCGGGGATGAGGGCCTTGTACTTTTCCTCAGCATCAGCCACTATGGCCCTATCCTCGTAACACCTGCTGATTATATGTCCATTTCTTAAGTGCTTCTCCACAGTAGCCTGGCTGCACAGGGCTTCTATGATAATACCATTATTTAAATAAACATAGGTAGTGCCTTTTATATTTTTCACTTCCCTAATATATTTTATATTTACATATCCAAAGGCTCCGTCATTTTTGTACATGGGCTTTCTAGTCTTTATAGGTATAAATACGTCTGATTTGGTGAAGGGAATAGGTATTAAGTTTGAAGAAAATACTAAAGGCTTATACCTTTTCTTTGCCTCATTTAAGTCTAGCATATAGTATTTGGCTATTGACCTAATGACGGCCTTTATGGATTTTTCAACAATTAGCTTCTTAGTATCCTTGCCATAGATTATAGTACAATTACCCTTTAGGTCTATATATTTAGGTAATAAGGCCACTATTCCATTTCTTATAATACTTTCCATAGTAAATCCTCCTCCCAATACCTGATTTATCTTTTGGAAATCGAAACTAATGTTCTTGTTTTTAAATTATACATGAACGTATGTTCAAAATCAAGTTCAAATGAAAAAAATGATGACTTGTTCAAAGTCATCGTAACCAAAAAA
>JAAYFT010000225.1 GCA_012728125.1 Tissierellia bacterium
AATTAGGAGGTAGTTATGACTTTTTCATGGTACACAGCAGCAGTTTTAACAATCATCTTATGGGGAATTACTGACCTATTTTATAAAAAAGGTACAGACCCTAATGACAAGTATAGTCATTTAAGAATCGTATTTATGGTCGGTTTAGTAATGGGCGTACAAGCTATGTTTGAATTACATAAAATGGGCTGGGAGTATGATCTAATAAATATCATCAAATACTTACCAGTTTCATCCATGTATATACTGTCTATGACTTTAGGTTACGTAGGACTTAGATACTTAGAAGTTTCCATTAACTCACCAGTAAGCAATACTTCTGGTGCCATTGCAGGAATACTTGCATTTTTAGTTTTAGGAAAGACTATGAATCTATGGCAATTAGGAGCAGTGACTATGATTACTATAGGCCTTATTGGCATAGGTATTATAGAGAGGGATTTGGCAGAGGAAGAAAGAATTAAAAGAAATGAAGTAATAGACAAAAAACTGAAGGTTGGTGCTATAGCACTTATTTTCCCAATCCTATATGCAGTAATAGATGCATTAGGAACATTCTTAGATGACGTATATTTAAGCAAACTAATGAGCCCAGAAGTGGCTTTGGTTTCCTATGAATTAACCTTTTTATTCTGTGGAATTATAGCTTTGTTATATATAACAGTGGTTAAAAAGGAGAAATTCAATATTTTACAGGAAAAGGACAAAGGTTTGGCAGCCTTGTTTGAGACAGCAGGACAGTTTTTTTATGTTTATGCCCTAGATACTAATTCTGTAGTAGTTGCACCTATGATTGCAAGTTATAGTATTGTATCTGTAATATTAGGACGAATTTTTCTTAAAGAAAAATTAACTAAGAAGCAATACTTATTTATTGCCATAGTAATGACAGGTGTATTCATATTAGGTTTCTTTGAATAAAAGGTTAGGGAAGAGTCCCTAACCTTTTTTATACATCCATTTTTATATATTTTCTATATAAGTACTTCCTTAATCCCAAGTAATTTTTCAAATGCTTGTTAAGGGTTTGTCTAAAGTCTGTTAGTTCATTTACATCTTCATCGGAACTAAGGTAAGGACTATATTTGCTTTTTACAAAAATATGTGTGATCTGTTTAAGATTTTTTTCACTATGATAATAAAATTTATTGGCCACTCGATCAGCATATTCATAATGGGTTTCTCCATACTTTTGAGGATAACCAAACAATTCTGCAAGCCTAAGGATTTGTTTATAAAGATATATTATCTTTTCATTATTGGTTAGTTTTTTATACTTAATAGCTTCAAATTTATAATAGACAAAGCTCCTTAAAAATCTAATAAATATTAATACTAGGGTAATTCCAATTATCCTGCTTCCAATATTTTTGCTAGAATTTGAAGTATTTTCAGTAGGTAAATTATTTGTAATACTACCTTCATTTCTAGTAAATCTAGAATCATCGGTGATTTCTTCATTTAAAATATCATTTCTGCTTCCAATAGGTAACTCTATAAGATTTAGGTCATTTTCACTTTCTTCAATGGCTTGATAGTCTACCATCCTTTCTTGTACTGGATAGGCAGGAGTAGGCTCAAAGGTCATCCAACCAACGGGCTCAATAAAGGCTTCTACCCATGTGTGTGCATTTTTATTACTTACTTCATATACTCCAGGCTCAACTTCATCCGATGCCAAATATCCTTCAACATATCTTGTTGGAATTCCTTCTAAACGAAGCATAATTGCCATGGAAGTTGCAAAATAGGTACAATAGCCTTTCCTTTCATTAAATAAAAAGTGTGAAACAAACTCAGCACCTTCAGGTACTTCTTTAACATCATAGGTATACTCATAGTTTTCTCTAAGATATCTTTCAATTGCAACTGCCTTATCAAAATCAGTTTCCCTATTCCTAACTATGGCTTTTACTAAATCTTTAGTTTCTTCAGTTATTTTATCTTCAGGAACTTGTAAATAAATATCAAGTTTTTCTATATCTTCTTTACTTTTGTATATTCCTTTGGAAAGCAAAATTCCATAGGGATATGGTTTTTGTACTTTAATAGTATAAGTCTCAGACTTATAAATTCCATCTGGAATTACTAATACATGATCATCATTTACAAATATAGATTCACCTTTTCTAAAATACATAGAATCTGGCAAATAAGGACTGAAAACAGTATTTGTTGCCAAATCCTGATATTTAATGGTGATATACTTTTCTTCAAAAAAGGATTTCCTTTCAAAACTTAGCAAGCCACTTAACCTATCACTTAACTTACGTTTTTTAAATTCTCCTTCATAAGCCTTCCAAGAGTCACCAGTATATATGTGCTTAACATTTCCCCTTAGATAAGTTGGTTCATCAGATCTAACAGTCATAACCTTTTTATGATTTAAGCTAACAGGGCCACCTAACTTTGAATTTCCAGTTTGAAAGCCAGTTACTGAAAAGTCGAATAGGTTAGCATTACCAGCTTTTCTACCATAAGTATCATAGGAGCGTAGGTCTTCTACAAAGGGGAAATAAGTATAGACTTTCTCTTGGAGCCAAGGCCACCTAATATAATTATAGGTCTTAGGCAGAATTAGGGCTAAAGCAACTATTAATATGCTATAGGCGGTTATTGTTTTAAACCCTTGATTATGTAGAATATCGATTTTTATTGAAGTATACTTATTTAAACCCATCAAAATAATAAAGGATAGTAAAAATAATGCCATTGTCCAATAGGCTTCATCATAGAAGTTATACCAATAGTATAAAAAGGGAAGGGTATATACAGGTAATAATATGTATATTCTCTTTAGTTTAAAAATGACTATGGCAGTAAATAAGGATATCAATACTATAATAAAAATCCAAAACAAAATTATATTTTCTGAAGAAATATTTTCTTTCCCCAAAACATTGTCCAGAATATTTGTAAACAAAAAGTAAAGCCTTTCACCAATGATAAATATAATAGGATGGTAAAATCTATGAATCAAAAGTAGAATTAATAAACCAAGAAATAAAATAATATATAAGACTATGGGATTAAAAAGAAAAAACTTAACTAATAAGCTGCTAAAAACAATAATAGGAAATTGTATAATTTTATTTAGTTTTAATCCTACTCCTATAGATACCATATATACTAGACTAAATACCATTATTGAATAGATTAGATCATATATGGTATTTTTATATCGCTTTTGTAACCTATCCATAGTATCCCTCCAAAGTGTCCTTAATGTTGGTTTTATAATCTAACCAATAGACTGGGATATCTTCAGATTTTAGCCTGTTTTCTATTTGTCCATCAATATAACCAGTTTCTTTTTCATTATCAGTAATAACTATAAATAATGGATATAAATTTTTCATTCTTAAATAAATTCCAAGAGCCCCCATTGCTTTATCAAGATTTGGTGTGATAATGACAACAGTTGCACCCCTATTTATGGTTTCAACTTTAGAATTAACAAAAGAGGTAAAGTTAAGACTACCATTGCCTTTAAATTTAGCAAGTACTTCTAAAAAGGGTTTAAAATCAGGTTTTTGTTGACCTTGAATATTAACATATTTATTATGGTCTTGAGTTTCCAAGGTAACTTGAATGTTTTGATTTAAGCAGTAATTAATAATGCTAGTTGTTACATCAACGATTTTATCTTCTATCCGATTGTCATAATCGTTTTTAAATAGCCTATATTCATTATCGATAAATATATTTACCTGGGTATCACCCCTGTTTTCATATTCCTTTACTATGGGAGTGTTTTTTCTAGCACTTAATCTCCAGTGGATAGATTTTATACTATCTCCTTCTAAATATTCTCTTAAGCTATAAATTCTACTCTTATCTTGAAAAGATGAGTCTCGTATCAATAAGTCTCCCGCTTGTTGACTAGTTGATATTTTAAAGGTAGTAAGACCAATGATTTCAGGATAAATTAGTAGGGAAGTGGTACCGGAGATTTTCTTTTTAATGGAGAAAAATCCAAAAGCATCTTTAATAGTTAAATTAATTTCACCCATTTCATAGAAACCTCGTCTTTTTAAGACTATAGTTTCTGAATCTTGATAGGATTCTTTTTTCCCCATAGATAAAATGATTTTCGGGGAGTCTTTCCCAGTAAGTTTTTTTGAAAAATCATTCTCAATTTCTAAATAGGTTATTGGAAAAATGCTATTATTAACAATTTTGTATTTTACTATTATTGAATCGCCAGTATAAAGGGAGCCCTGAGGTATATCTATTTTACCTTCTAAAAATAGGTAATTTATTAGGCAATGGATAAAAGGTATTAAATAAGTCAATAACAAAATATAAAAGAGAAAATAGGGCATAGTTCCACCAACTAATAATACGAAAGCAAGCAGGACAAAAAAGATCAATAAAGGGATAAATTTTCTTTTATTCATTTACTATCACCGGTATGTATATACTACTTAGTAATTCTAATAGAATTTCATCAGTATTTTTTCTTTCAATCCTAGCTTCTGGCGATAGGATGAGTCTATGGGACAAGACGGGAACCGCCATATTTTTCACATCATCTGGTATAACATAGTCCCTACCTTCCACATAGGCTTTTGCCTTTGACGCTTTAAGCAAATCAATAGCAGCCCTTGGGCTAGCACCTAATTGCAAACTTTTACTGATTCTAGTTGCATTTACTATATTTACAATATATTCTAAAACATCATGATGTACATAAATACTATCTACTTCATTTTGCATAGCCAGTATATCTTCCTTTGAAGCAACTGCCTTAATACGATTAAGGTCCTGTATAGAATGATAGGTTTTTAAGATTTCGATTTCATGGGATTTATCTGGGTATCCAAGGGATAATCGCATTAAGAAGCGATCTAATTGTGCTTCTGGTAATGGAAAAGTACCTTGGTATTCTAAAGGATTTTGAGTTGCTAAAACCATAAAAGGTTTTTCCAATACATAGTGATTATCTTCTGTAGATACTTCACCTTCTTCCATGGCCTGTAGCAGACTAGATTGGGTTTTTGGAGATGTTCTGTTTATTTCATCAGCTAAAAAAATTTGGTTAAAAATGGGGCCTTTTCTAAAGGTAAAAGTACCAGTGTTTTTGTCATAGATGCTGACACCTATGATATCAGTTGGCATTAAGTCTGGTGTAAACTGGACACGTTTATAGGATAGATCCATACTCTTGGCAAGGGTTTTTACAAGGGTAGTCTTACCAACCCCTGGCACGTCTTCGATTAAAAGATGGCCCTTTGCAAGTAAGCAAATTAAAACATTCTTTAAAACATCATCTTTACCAATAATTATTTTTCTTAAATTGCTTAATATGCCTAATGCTTTATCCTTATTCATCTCTACCTCCAAGTATAAAGTATTTATGATTCTATAATAACTATACCATATTTTAACAGTAAAGAAACTATAACTAAGTTTATCTTAAGAATTATTTTTATATTCTAAGTAGATTGTGAAAACATTAACAAACAATTCTCAAAAATCAGAAAATTAAGACTAGACAATATACTAATTTTATATTATCATTAATATTATAGTAATATATTAGGCTATTAAATTGTTAAAGGAGGTATAATAAATGGAAAAAAGTCAAGTAAAGAGAGAAAGCTGGGGCTCAAGAATTGGGTTCATCTTGGCTGCCGCCGGTTCAGCTGTAGGGCTTGGAAATATTTGGAGGT
>JAAYFT010000226.1 GCA_012728125.1 Tissierellia bacterium
CATACGGGGGCTTAACAGGGAGAGATTTAGAAGCACTTGCCATAGGTTTAGAAGAAGGAATAGATTACAATTATTTAAGATATAGGATAGGACAAATGGAATATTTGGCATCAAGACTAGATGAAGCTAATATACCTTATCAATACCCTGTTGGTGGCCATGCAGTCTTTATTGATGCAAAAAAACTACTTCCCAATATACCTTATTATGAATTCCCTGGCCATGCCTTGGCAGTAGAGTTATACAAGGAAGCAGGTATTAGGTCTTGTGATATAGGTTCCTATATGTTGGGTAATGACCCAGATACGGGAGAACAGCTTGAATCAGCATTTGAATTTACTAGGTTGGCTATACCAAGAAGAGTATATACCCAGTCCCATTTAGACGTTATTGCTGATGCCCTAATAGCTATTAAAGACAGGGCAGAAACCATTAAAGGATATAAGATTACTTGGGAGCCTAAAATACTTCGCCACTTTACAGCTAAATTAAGACCAATAGACTATTAAAGGCGAGAAAATATATTGGATTTAATAAATAGGTAACATAACTGTAATTAATGTAATATAATTCTCTTTTCTGGTGAGAACAATAGAAAAACACTGGAAAAGAGAATTTTTTTTACATATTAACAGGAAAAGACAATATAATACATTATTGTAATAGTTTAGTCAAATTGTTTATATTTTCATAAAATTATGCTATAATATAGATAACGTTCTTTTTTGTCATAGGTTTTGGTTTCAATAGCAATACTCAATTAATTAACTGTTGAGTACTTGAGCTTTAATTTACTTAGAGGATACATGCTATTTTTTGCAAAATTTTGTCTATAAGAAAATAGCTAGAAAAGGAGTAGAAAATTTGGGTGAGGTGATAATGTGCCAACTAATAAAACTGTGTTGATTTCTCTAATTGGTAAAGGAACAGAAATACAAGGTTCTAAAGGATATTTGAAGACTAAATATTACTTTGACGAAATCAAAGATTCTATTCCTACATCATTTTTTGGTTCTGCCCTTTATGAGGTATTGATGAAGCAGGGTCATGATATTGAAAAGTGGCTAATATTTGGTACTAGCAAATCAAGCTGGTCAGAATTACTTTACTTAGTGGAAGAGAAGTATCATGACGAAATAATCGAACTTTATGATAGGGTTTATAATGAAGAGAATCAAGATATTTCTAAGTCCCTACTATATCAATGGGAAAAAACACTTCAAAACTATATACCAGGGATCCGTCTTATTCTAGTAAGCCCTCTAGATTATCAAATATACATAGATCACATGATAAATGAGATTTCAAGTGAAGAAAGAAATGTAGTTCTAGATATAACCCATGCTTTTAGGCATATGCCAGTTGTAATAGCCTTTTCCTTAATGGCCTTAAAACACATTAAAAATATTGCTAATATTAAAGTATACTATGGGGCCTTTGAATTAAAGAAAAATAGATTTGATAATGATGAGACTACACCTGTACTAAACATAGACTTTATCAATACATTAGACTCATACGCAGAAAACCTTGCTATATTTAGCAATTCAGGATATTTTCCAAATATATTAGATGATTTAGGTATTACAGGCATGGACAAGACCTATTTTTGGCTTGAGATGAATAGGCAGCCAAGGACTGATTTGGAACTAATTAATAGCAGGTTAGAGGAAAAAATGAATGCCAATGACCATATAGCTAAGATATCAGAATATATAAAGAATGAAATGGAACCCCTAATAGGGGCATCATTACATAGGAGAATGGTAGAGCGAGCAAGGTTTTTCTTTGACAAAAAACAATATTTAAAGTCTTTAATCCTTCTATATGAAGGCCTAATTATAGCTGTAGGCAGAAAATGTGGAATAGTTAGTGGCCATGACTATGAAAGAAATCAAAATATTAGAGAGTATATAAGGGAGAATAAGAATACTATATTTAAGGGCCAGGATCAAATAGATGCCTACTACAACTTAGAGTACACTAGAAATGCAGCTGTCCATGGTTCTAGGAGCCGAGGAACACAAAACTTTGTAGAGCAGAAAGATCAGTTTGAAACATTGTTTAAAAGTTGTATAGAAATATATGAATATATAACGGGGGAAAAATTATGCTAAAATTTATATCATTATTAGGGACTAGCCCATATTTGCCCTGCAATTATTATATAGGTGAAAATACTGTTAATGATTGCTGCTATATACAAAAGGCATTAATAGAAATACTGGTTAATCAGGATATAGAAATTGATAAAGTAACCATATTTACAACAGACCACTCATTTAATAAAAACTGGATAGTCAACGCATATGACCATACTAGACTAGGCTTAAGAGATGAATTAGAAAGCTTATCTAAGAAAAAAGGCTTTCAAGTGGAAAATATAGGAATACCTGAAGGCCATAATGAAGAGGAACTGTGGGAAATCTTTAAAACTATACTAGACCAGTTAGAAGAAGGGGATGAGATAATACTGGATATAACCCATTCCTTTAGGTACCTTCCCATGCTAACCTTCATAATAATAAACTATGCCCGTATTGTAAAAAAATGTAGCTTGAAAGCAGTATATTATGGAGCCTTTGAAGTTTTAGGCTACGGTAGCTTGGTAGCAAAGCTTCCCATAGAAGAAAGAAATGCACCTATCTTTGATTTAACTCCTTTTATAGACTTATTTGATTGGACTTTAGCTATAGATAGGTACTTGGCTACAGGAGATGCTTCTCTAGTAGAAAACTTAACATCATCGGAGGTAAAGAAGATAAACGAGGAAATAAGGAGGCAAGCATCAAGCTCAACATCAAAATTTGAACCTGCTGTATTATTCAAAGACCCTAATGCCCTAAAAAATCTTTCAAATTCAATGAAAAAATTTAGTGAAATGGTGTCTACGTGCAGAGGGACTGAACTTACTAATACTATTTCCTCTTTAAAAAAGAGCATAAGTACTGTAGTTGAAAATACAGCCTATGAGAGGGTAAAACCCTTAAGTCCTATAATGGAAATGTTAAAGGATAGGTTTGATAATTTTAGCTATGAAGATGAAGATATAAATATGATCGAAACTGCCAAATGGTGTTATGATAATAAAATGTATCAGCAAGGCCTTACAATTTTAGAAGAGGGATTAATAAATTATATATGTAAAAAGTGGAGTTTAGATAGCCTGGATATAAATAACAGAAAAAAAGTAACAAGCCATGCTTTTGATGTTAGCAGAAATAATATAAAGGCTGATAATGTTGCCTTGGGCATGAGCAAGGAAAATGCCAATGATCTCTTCATACTACTTTATAACATAGGGGATATGAGAAATGATATAAATCATGCAGGTTGGAGAGATAAACCATCCAAACCTTCAGCCTTTGAATCAAGTCTAAAAAAATTTATAAATAAGGCTAAATCCTTGATATTAAGTATAGAAGAGGAAAGTAAAGAAAAAAGGTTGTTGCTGATTTTTTCCCACCAGCTAACAGAAAAGCAGGAGAGGGATGCCGTAGAAAGATTTAATATATCTAAATTCATTGAACTAGATGAGGAACTCTTAATAAAATGGGCTAATGTTCCTCCTAATTTAGAAGATTTAAAGGATTATCTCGAAGACATAATAAAATGGATTGACCATAATGGAAGACCTGGAGACTATGCACTGGTACAAGGAGATTTTGGAGCAACAGGCCTTATAGTAGATTACTGCCTAGCTAAAGGCATAATTCCAATCTATGCTACTACAGAAAGGAAGGCGGTAGAAGAAAATTACGGAGACCAAATCAAAATTTCTCGCGTATTTGAACATGTGATGTTTAGGAAGTACCAAACTTATTAGAATTAGATTTTTCAGGAGACTAATTATAGGAGGTGGAATAATGGCAGATAATTATGATATAGGCTTGGCTGTATTGGTCAATGGCTTAGAAAAGGTTGCCAAAAGAGTAGATGTTCCAATTAAAAGCAATGTACTAAAATCTATTCTAGAATTTTCTAAGGATGATATAGTTGAGAGATTAGTATCTAAAGCCAATGAATTATCCTTGGGTATGGTAAAGGATGAAGGAGAAGAAACCACTATAGATGGTGGGAATCAAAGACTCTACTCTATATTCCAGAATATTAATATTGGTAAAGAATATAAAAAGGGAGATTATTACTATCCATTAGTACCAATTAATATATCTGATAATATTTTTCCCATGAGAGAAGAAAACTTCAAAGGCTACCATATAAAGGATGATTATTTAAATCT
Organism: Tissierellia bacterium; assembly: GCA_012728125.1. Taxonomy (GTDB): domain Bacteria; phylum Bacillota; class Clostridia; order Tissierellales; family Tissierellaceae; genus JAAYFT01. Next base: position 4,244 of record JAAYFT010000226.1, read on the forward strand.
TATTACATGTATAGAAAGTGAAGTTGAAAAGGAATTGGGACAAATAGAAATAATAGGCCTAGAAAATTACGAAAAGATCTACAATAAGCTTTATTACATATTGGAGAAATACACGGGCCTAATCCCCTATTCTACTAATAAGAATTCCGACATAAGCTTGTTTGAAAATCTCAAAACAACTTCAGCAATAGCTGCCTGTTTAAATGAATTCGAGAATAGCAAGCAAGGGGGAGATAATAAGTTTTTACTGCTGGCTGGGGATGTATCTGGCATACAAAGCTTCATATATCAGGTAACTGAAGGGGAAGACACTAAGGAAAATGTTTCAAAAAATTTAAGAGGGAAATCCTTCTACGTAAATATTTTAATCGATTTTATGAGTAAGTATATAGTTAAGAAGTTAAACTTAACCATATCCAACATCCTATATTGCGGTGGTGGAACCTTCCAAATATTATTACCAAATACAGAAGAAACAAAGTTAAGGCTAAAAGAAATAGAACTAGAGATACAGAAATACCTTTATGATAAGTATAAAACCCGACTAGGACTAGTCTTTGCTTATGTTGAAATAGATGAAGATGGAATAGTGAACTATTCAGACTCATTAACTAAGCTACAGAACAGGCTCTCAGATGTAAAAAATCAAAAATTCCTAAAGATAATAGAAGTGGAAAAAGACAATTTCTTTTTAGGAGAAGACAAGGGAGAGAATGATTGTATATATTGTTATAGGCATAAAGCTACTATAAATGGGATTATGTGTCAAGAGTGTAACACCCACATTAGCCTAGGAGAAAAGCTAGTTAAAGATAGATTAAGATATATTGTTTACGACTTTGATGGTCAATTAAAAGACTGTGATGTTAAAGTAAGTTTTGGTTCCATGGGTCAGGTAGGTTTTTACTCAAAACTAAATGACAAGGATATAGGATTTGTGGTGGAGAATATAAATGGAACAGGGGAATTTGGCAGGACTAGATTTGTTGGCAATACTGTACCTTTAGTAAAAGGGGTAGTTGCTTCCTTTAATGATATTGGTCCATTGGCAGAAGGGGACAATAAAATTGGAGTATTAAAAATGGATATAGATAATCTTGGAACTGTATTTTCTGTAGGCCTTAAAGAAGAAAAGAGAAGCATTTCAAGAGTCTCCACCTTAAGTAGAATGATAGATTTGTTTTTTTGTGGATATATCAATAAAATCTGTGAAGACCTATATGGGGAATATAAGAAAAATACAGATAGACAAAAGCTTAAGTTGGACAATCTGTTCTATATAAATTTTTCAGGTGGAGATGACTTAGTGATAATAGGGCCTTGGGATTGGATTATAAAACTTGCTATGAGGATTAAGGATAAGTTAAATGAGTTTGTATGCTTCAATCCTAATATTACCATTTCAGGCGGTATATATATTTCAGATTCAAAAACTCCAGTTAGGGTTACTTTATATGAGGGAGAAAGATGTTTAGATGAAGCCAAATCTTATGAAGGAAAAGATGCGCTCCATGTGTTTGGACAAGCCTTTAGCTGGAGTAAGGGCAGATATAACATAAATAAACTGATAAAAGATGGCCTAGAGTATACAGACTGGATAGATAATAAGTATATATCTAGAAGTCTAGCCTATAACATAATGGTGGCAAGCAAGAATATAAGAAGGAAAGGAAGTTTAGATTTTGATTTAATACCACAGATAGCCTATTCCTTATCTAGAAACATAGCTAATGAAAAAGTAAGAGAAAGCATGATAGAACGACTGATAACTCCTCGTATGGAGGACTCAGAAATAGAGTTTGTAAAATATCCTTTAATGTTTGCATTAACAAAAACTAGAGATGTAAAGGAGGATCAAGATGAGTAATAATAAAAAAAGAGGTCAACAGTGGCAACAAAATAAAAAAGGCCAGCAAAATCCAATTTTTGACTTAATTAAGGAAATAGAAAAAGTTGGAACACTTAAAGAGGTATTCACACCTGAAAATTATGCATTACCTGATGGCTGGGCATATAAAACAGCAGATACCTTACGTAGAAATCAAAATGCCATGAATTCTAACCAATTAAGAAAGATCTTCACCCAGTTAAAAACTATTGAGGATAGCGTAGACAGGAATAAAGGTAATGAATTAACCAATGACCAGATGAACCAGATACTTTTATTGATGCCACAGATTGCTTATGCAAGGGGAAGAAACTTAATTCCCAAGGATTTTTATGATCTAATGACAGAATGTATTACACCCAAAAGAATTAAGGATAAAGAAGACTATAAAAGCTTTGTAGGTTTTTATACTGCTGTTATTGCTTATTCAAAAATGGGAAGAAGATAGAGGAGGGTTTCAAGATGATAAAAAGATATATAATCAAGTACATATTAGAATGTAAAACTGGACTACAGATACAAGCAGGAAATATATCTTTTGATATAGGAGGGTTAGATAACCCAGTTGTTAAAAATCCTATAACTGGAGAACCATATATACCTGGCTCTTCATTAAAGGGGAAAATGAGAAGTCTATTAGAATGGCAAGAAGCTCCTGATGTTTTGATAAGAAATGGTGGACAAGTATTAAATGACCCTAAATATGATGTTTGTAAATTGTTTGGTGTTTCACCTGGCAGGATATCTAATGAAAATAGGATAAGTGATCAAGAAAAGATCTTGGTTACCCGTGCTATAGTTAGGGATGCCTATCTTACTGAAGAGAGCAAAGAAATGCTACAGTCTCAATTAGGAGAAAACATATTTACTGAAATTAAGGCAGAAAACAATATAAACAGGTTAACTTCAGAGGCTAGTCCTAGATTTTTCGAGAGGGTACCTAAGGGTGCAGAATTTGAAGGAGAAATAGTCTTGACCCAATACGTGGAAGAAGATGAAAGCTTGTTAGACCTACTAATAGAAGGCATGAGGTTATTACAAGACAACTATTTAGGAGGTAGTGGTACAAGGGGAGCAGGCAAGATTGAATTCAAAAATGTAAAAATATATGTTAGAGATAAAAACTATTACCTTGGGGAAGCTAACCAAGAAATTAGAGAAATAGAAATATAATAGGGGTGATGGGAGTGAATACTTATAAGATTGTTCTTACCCCTTATGGAAGCATGACTACATTTCCTGATTCCCAAACAATATTTGGAACCATTTGCTGGTCCATTAGAGACTTGTATGGAGAAAAGGATTTGGAAGAGCTTTTGGACAATTTTTTTGATCATGAAAACAGGTTTGTAGTGTCTTCATCATTTATAGAAGGACTTTTTAGGGCTCCAATAACAAACTGGGCTAAACTAGATGAGATTATAGAAATTGGCAATAGACTAGGAACTGAAAGTAGTGAATTAGCCATTAGAAGCAAGGCTTTAAAAAAGATTCAGTATTTCTCAGAAGCCTTATTTAGAAATTACTTAAAAGGAGAAGTAGACAGAAAAGAAGTAGTAGAGGATATTATATCAAAAGGTGGAAAATATGAGCTAAAAGGAAGCATACTCCATTATAAAGATGAAGAAGTTCCAACTTTAGACTATTATGAAGATTATGACAGGAGAAATTTTATTAATAGAATAAGTGGGACAACTGATGAAGGCCAGTTATTCTATTATAAGAGAATATATGTATCACCTGAGAGTAAATTATACTTTCTAATACAAACTGAAAACATCGATTATTACATACCAATTTTTAGGTATATGTCAGATATTGGTATTGGAGGAGATAGGAGCGTAGGGGTTAACAGCTATAGGGTTTCATTTGAGGGTAGATTTGAATATGAAAAAACCATAGAAGAGAACATCCTCCTATCTAAATACATACCTTACTACGAAGAGGTGGATTGGGATAAAAGTTACTTTAATATTATGATGAATCAATATAAGATAGAGTCTAGACACGAATTTATAGGACAAAATATAGTAAAATCTGAAATTGGCTGTATAAAAGAAGGCTCAAAAATAGTATTAAAACAGGACAAGGATATTTATGGTAGGCTTCCAATAGTAAAGGAATTAATGGACAAAAAAATTAGGCATAATGGCTTAGGCTTTTTCTTGTAAGGAAGGTGATAGAGATGGCATATATACTTAAAGTATTATCACCAGTCCATATACATAGTGGTGAAGTATTAAAGGCTATGACCTATATGGTAAAGGATGATAAAGTATTAATATTTAATGAAATAGATGTAATTAAATCCGTTAAAGAAAGTGAACTTCTAAATGATGAGTTATTAAGGAGTTTTGCCACTACAGCAAGTAAAAGAAAAGAATATTATAAAACTTTAGATTACTATATAAATAAGGGGATAATTGAAGAAGCTGTAGCAGAAAAATATAAAGATATAGTTGAAAACCACGTTAATGACCTGTCTGGCCAAGAAATATATAGGACTATGATAAATATACTAGGTCCATATATACCCGGTTCTACACTTAAAGGACTTGTTAGAACAGCAATAATATACGATTGCCTGCTTAAAAAGGGGATTGACTATTTAAAGGGAGCTGTAAGGTATCTAAATAGCAGAAATGGCAGGGGTTTTAGTGTTGATGATTATATTTTGTATGAGATTCTGGATAATGGCAAAATGAAAAAAAATATATACCAGGATCCATTTAAGTTTATGGGAATTAAAGATATAAATATGGTAGAAAAAAGATTAGGTGTTTATAAAGAAACCATATTTAACATTACTAAATTTCAACCAGGCAATGTTATTGAGGCTATAGAAGCAGGGGATTATAGTGAAGAATTTGATTTTGAAATTAGGGTTAACGAAAAACTAGCTAATAGCTATAACACTGATATAATTAAATACTTTAAGGAGGAAGAATTACTCAGGGTACTACATCAGTATTCAAAGGATATTATCCAGGAGGAAATAGAATATTTTAAGAAATATAAACATCCATCATTAAATACTAAAGAAATAGTTGAAAGTTTAGAACTAATGCAAGATAAAAACAGTATAGAAACACCTGTAATTAGAATAGGAAAAGGGAAAGGCTATAAGTCAAATACAGTAGGATTAGCCATTAAAAAAATGGACAAGGATTACTATTTAAAAGAAATTAAAAACATAGCAAATCCATATAAATATGACAATAATTATGAGTTTCCAAAAACAAGGAAATTTGTTAGTTCACAACTTTCTCCAAAACTACTAGGCTTTGCAATCCTTGAAAAGGTAGAAGGATAATGGTAAACATAAAGACTATTAATTATAGGATAAGGTTTTTACAGGATATAAGCTTTAAAGAATCACCAGAGATAGCCTTTTTTAAGGCTATATATAGAAGGTTGAAAAATATAATATGTATTAAATCAAATGAGGATTGCAAGATTTGTAGTCATAGGCCTAAATGTTTATATAGTTACTTGTCAGCAGAAGATTTTCAACATATTTCAAGTATGCCAGTTATAATTAAAAGACCATTATTTACAAAAAAGACTATACAAGCAGATGAGCTTATAGATTTAAAAATTACCTTTCTAGGCGATGCAGCAAAGCATATGGATTTTTTTAACTATATATTAAAAGAATTTGAGGTAAGAGGGCTTTTTAGAGAAAGGTACAAATTTATTATCGTAAACAGAAAGATTGAAGAATTAGATAAGGTGAATAAAGAAAGCCAAATAAGTAGTATTAAAATCCTGACTCCAATAGAAAGAAAGGACCAAATATTTACAGCAGAAAAAGAAAAACTAGATAAGCTAAATGAACTATATCACATAACAGACAAGCCTATTGAGTCCATAGAAACACCTTATGATTTTCATGCTGTAAGATTTAAAATAAACAATCCGATTTATATAGGGGTAAATAAACTAATACAAGAAGGATATGTAGGTACAATAAAATTTGTAGAACCCATAACAAAAACTTACTTACTAGATCTTATAAGCTTAATAGGAGCTGGACAACTTTATTCCATAGGTGGTGGGGCTACAAAAGTTATTTATTAGAACCAAACCTGATAGTATTCTTGAAAAATACTATCAGGTTATTATTTTTTGTTACAACTGATTTTATCCCTTAGTTTTATAATATTTTTAGACCATTTGATAATAATATCTATAGTACAACTAAGAAATGTACAAAAAATATTAGGAGGTTTACTTATGGCAGATGTTAAAATTAAAATCATCGATGATGCTCCAATAGCTGTAATTGGAGAAACAGAACTACTTGATGGAGAAGGCAAAACAATGAAAGTAGCATCTGAACTCCATCTATGTAGGTGTGGATTATCAAACGACAAACCATTCTGTGATGGAGCACACCAAGGTAAATTTGAAAGCAAAGTCCGTGCATAATTATTTAGTTAAAATCCCCTAAGCCATGAGTTAGGGGGATTTATTTTTTGCTCTCTTTGTAACAGCTTAGTACTTAAGTTCTCTACTAGAAAAAATAATGTGTGAAGGAAAAAAATGAATAGAATTAATACGGATCTTAGTAAAAAATATTTGTTGGGAAAGACAGACCCAAAAATATAGAGAATAGACCTCATTTTAATATTATGAAATCGTCAATAAACCTAATATTGACACTGTATAGGCAGATTATTAGCTTGATATTAAAACAATAATGTTATAATGTAATAATAATAAAGATATTAAAAATTATGAAGCTTTTCTATTATTAGGAAAGAGGTGCTAATATGAAGAAGCTAGTAGTTATAACTCCCGGTAGGATGACTGCTATTAATCTAGCTAACCAGCTTAATAGGTTTTTTGGCAAGTATACAGAGGTTAAGTCCTTTTGCTTAGAGGATGATTTTGATATTGATATTTCTAATTCTATTGTTGTAATATCTTCAAGGGAAGCCATAGATGAAAGAATAAAGGCTCTTATGGAGCAAGGTATGGATTACATATTAGCGA
>JAAYFT010000227.1 GCA_012728125.1 Tissierellia bacterium
CTACATCCATCAATATTGCAGCTTCTCCAGTTAGGCTTAAACCATCAGCATAGGAAAAGGAATATGTACTTAAAACAACCACTAATACAAATAATACTACAAATCTTTTCAAAATATACACCACCTTTATTTATTGAGAGGAAATTCAATAAATAGATTATATCAAAAAACCAATAAATATTTAAGTATAATTTAAAATAAAGCAGGGAAAAGGAAACAAATGTAGAATTATTAGATAATATTGTATTTTCGGAGGGGGATGTATGAAAGGCTTTACAAAAGGGGAGCAAATGATTATACTAGTAATTGTTTTATTGGTGACTATATTTTTTGGTTTTAAATTTTTAGTTAAGGAAATAATCGGAAATAGGGAAGAAATTGTAGAAATAGATAAGAATTTCGTAATCTCTAATGATATAATAGAAGATTATATAATAGATGATAGTAAAACTGAGGAAGCAAAAATTATTATGGTCCATATAAGCGGTGCTGTCCAAAAGCCAGGAGTCATAGAATTGGAACTAGGAAAAAGACTAATAGATGCTGTTGAAATATGTGGTGGATTAAAAGACGATGCAGATATAGATAGGATCAATTTAGCAAAGAAACTAGCAGATGAAGAAAAGATATATATACCTAGAATAGGAGAAGAAGTTTCTGAAAATATAAGCCTAATCAGTGAGGAAAATAAGGAAACTGACAGGGGCAAGGTAAATATTAATACTTGCTCTAAGGCTGAACTACTAACTTTACCGGGGATAGGAGAAGTTATAGCAGATAGAATTATTGAGTATAGGGAAGATACCCCTTTTAAAAGAATAGAAGATATAAAAAACGTATCAGGAATTGGAGAGAAGAAGTTCGAAGCCATAAAAGACCTAATTACAGTAAAATAGAGGATGGTGATCAAGTGGAATTAAGATTAACCCAAATGACCAAAACTTCAGGTTGAGCGGCAAAGGTCGGTCCCGACATTTTGGCACAGGTTCTGTGTCATTTACCTAAAACAAAGGATGAAAACCTATTAGTAGGATTAGATACATCGGATGATGCAGCTGTTTATAAGATAAATGATGAATTGGCCATGATTCAAACCCTAGATTTTTTTACCCCTGTAGTTGATGACCCATATACCTTTGGACAGATTGCAGCTGCCAATTCCCTATCAGATGTATATGCCATGGGTGGAGAACCTAAGCTAGCTATGAATATTGTATGCTTTCCAAACTGTTTGAGCCCAGATGTCTTAACAGAAATCCTAAAGGGGGGCTATGATAAAGTTAAGGAAGCAGGGGCTCTTGTAGTAGGTGGCCATACAGTGGAAGATGATGAGCCAAAATATGGCCTATCTGTAGCAGGATTTGTTCATCCGAGTAATATACTTACCAATAGTAACGCAAAGCCAGGGGATGTCCTTATCTTAACTAAACCCTTGGGCTTAGGGATTATAAATACAGCTATAAAGGGAGAGCTGGCAGATAAGGAGGCCTATGATGAGGCGGTAAAGGTCATGTCCACACTAAATAAATATGCCAAAGAAGCCATAGACCAAGTTGGTGGTGTAAATAGTCTTACAGACATAACTGGATTTGGTTTACTTGGTCATGCCTTGGAAATGGCAATGGGCAGCAAGGTAAGTATAAAGATAAATCATAAGAACTTACCTGTAATAACCAAAGCCTTAGAATATGCAAGTATGGGCTTAGTTCCTGCTGGAGCCTATGCCAATAGGGAATATGTTGGAGATAATGTAATAATAGATGAAAATGTTCCGCAGAATATAGAAGATATATTATACGATCCTCAAACTTCTGGAGGACTACTTATATCTATTGCTAAAGATAAGGCGGATTTACTTTTAGAAAAACTAACTTCAATACCTACTAAATACGCTGTAGTAGGAGAAGTAATTGAAAAACAAGAACACTACTTATACGTAAAATAATAGAAAAGAAGGGATCATATGAAGAATAGAAACTTATTTACTTTAATACCAAAGGTAGATGAACTATTGGATAAGGAAAGTACAAAAAAATTGTTAGAACATATACCTCGTAAAATAGTATTAGACAGTATAAGACTTGAGATAGATAAGATTAGGGAGAAGATTAAACAAGGTAATACTACTGAAGAGGAAGTATTAGAATGTATAAATAATTTAGATTTATCAATAGAAAAAACTGCTAGGAATAAAAACGACTATAAGTTAAGAAGAGTAGTGAACGCTACAGGAGTAGTGATTCACACTAATCTGGGAAGATCATTAATTAACAAGAAAACAATAGATAGGATTGGTGAAGTGGCCTCCAATTATTCAAACCTGGAATATGATTTAGATAAAGGGGTTAGGGGGTCTAGATATAGCCATTTAGAAGAAATAGTCTGTGAAATCACTGGTGGAGAAGGAGCTATGGTAGTAAACAACAATGCAGCAGCTGTTATGCTAGTACTAAGTACCATGGCCAAGGATAAGGAAGTAATAGTTTCCCGAGGAGAATTAATCGAAATAGGCGGATCCTTTAGAATCCCCGATGTAATGGAACAAAGCGGTGCAAAATTAGTAGCAGTTGGTACTACAAATAAAACCCATTTAAGGGACTATGAAAATGCCATAAATGAAGAGACAGCAGCACTACTTAAGGTTCACACCAGCAATTATAGAATACTAGGCTTTACTTCCTCAGTTGATTCTGAAGACTTATTTCACCTAAAGGAAAAATATAATCTTCCCCTAATAGAAGACTTAGGTAGCGGTGTCCTCATAGACCTATCAAAATATGGGCTTGAGTATGAACCAACAGTTCAAGATAGTTTAAAGAAGGGTGTAGATATTGTTACCTTTAGTGGTGATAAATTACTAGGTGGGCCTCAGGCAGGCATAATAGTAGGCAAGAAGGAATATATTGAACAAATGAAAAGAAACCCCTTAACTAGGGCCTTTAGGGTAGATAAGTTTACTATTGCTGCCTTAGAAGTCACCTTAAGATACTATCTAGATGAAAGTATTGCTACAAAAGAGATTCCTACTTTAAATATGCTTACTATGCCCTTGGAAGAAATAAACAAGAAGGCATTAAGGCTGAAAAGGAGAATTAATAGAAAAGTTAAGGACAATTCTTTAATAGTAGATATAGAGGAGAGTTTTTCTGAAGTAGGAGGGGGTTCCTTACCCTTAGAAAAACTTCCATCCAAATCCATAGCAATTAGCCTAAAGGATTTAAGCACACAAGAATTTGAAAATAATCTTAGAGAATTTAATATACCTATTATTACTCGACTATATAAGGATAAGATCTACTTAGACTTAAGGACAATAAATGAAGATGAGTTTAATATTGTTGTAGAAGGATTAGAATATGCATTAAAGAAAGTGAAGGAGTTTAAACGATGAAACATGTAATTATAGGTACAGCAGGTCATATAGACCATGGAAAAACAACTTTAATAAGAGCCCTTACAGGAAGGAATACGGATAGATTAAAGGAAGAACAGGAAAGAGGTATATCTATAGAGCTAGGATTTACCTATTTTGACTTGCCTTCAGGCCAAAGAGCTGGAATCATAGACGTTCCTGGCCATGAGAAGTTTATTAAAAATATGCTGGCAGGAGTTATCGGTATAGATATAGTATTATTGGTCATTGCAGCAGATGAAGGAGTAATGCCTCAAACCCTAGAACATCTTCATATACTAGATATATTAGGTATTAAGAAAGGCTTTATTGTACTAACAAAATCTGATCTAGTAGATGAAGAGTGGATAGAGCTGGTGGAAGAAGATGTTAGAGAAGAGGTAAGGGGTACATTTTTAGAAGACACGCCTATAATCAGGGTTTCTTCAGTAACTAAAGAGGGCATTGACCAAGTAATAAGCCTTGTAGATAAATATGCACAGGAATTGGAAGAAAAGGACATAAATGATACACCAAGGCTTCCTGTTGATAGGGTATTTTCCATATCAGGCTTTGGAACTGTAGTTACAGGTACTTTGTTGTCTGGCAAATTGAAGGTGGGAGATGAGGTCCAAGTATTTCCAGGAAATAAGAAGGCTAGAATCAGGACTATACAGGTACACGACAATGATACGGACACTGCCTATGGTGGACAAAGGGTAGCTATCAATTTGGCAGGCTTAAAAAAGGATGATATTGAAAGAGGCCATACAGTGGCACCAATTGACTCCATGAAGGATACTATGATGTTAGATGTAAAATTAAAGCTCTTAAAAAGTATAAATAGGTATATAGAGAATAGGACTAGGCTTAGACTATACCTAGCTACCAAGGAAGTACTTTGTCGTGTGGTTTTATTAGATAGAGAAGAACTTGGTCCAGGAGAAGAAGCCTACGCCCAACTTAGATTAGAGGAAGAAGTAGTAGCTAAAAGAGGAGATAAATTTGTTGTTAGATTTTACTCTCCAATGTTTACTATTGGCGGTGGAGAGGTCTTAGAGCCTAATCCTAAGAAAAAGAAAAGATTTGACGAAAAAGCCATAAAAGAATTAGAAATAAAGGAAAGCGGTACATCCACAGATGTTATTGAAAAGATAATAGAAGAGAATTCTAAAAACTTCCCAACAACAAAGGAAATTGCAGTTTTAACAGCAATGTTAGAAGAAAATGTAAGGGAAGAAGCAAATAAGCTTATTGAAGAAGGAAGGGTCATATCCTTCCAACTAACTAAGGACCTGCATATTATACACAAAAACTATTTTGATAATATAGTTGAGAAGATATTGGAAGAACTAGAAAACTATCATAGAAAATATCCCCTTAGAGTTGGAATGCCAAAGGAAGAGATTAGAAGTAAGTTGTTGAAAAATGCAAAAACAAGGGTGGCAGAAAGCTTCATAAGCCTTTTAGTTGATATGGGACATATTGAGCAAAAATTAGAAAATATTTGCCTCAAGGGCTTTGAAGTGAAATTTAGCCCTGAGCAATTAGAGATAAAAAATGAAATTTTAAATAGATTTGATAAAAATCCTTATCAACCACCTAAAAAGGAAGAATTAGAAAGTATAAATAGTAGAAAAAAAGATGAAGTTTTTGAAGTCTTTAATACTTTAGTAAATAATGGAGACATCATAAAGCTTAATGAAGAAATCTATATGGGAAAAGAAGCATATGACAAGGCTTTAGAATTATTAAAGGAATATTTAAATAAGAATTCAACCATTACAACTGGTGAATTTAGGGATTTATTGAATACAAATAGGAAGGTAACCATTGCCCTTTTAGAGTACTTTGATCAAATAAAAATAACCAAAAGGGAAAGGGACAATAGAGTGCTTTACAAATGATTTTTTGGTTTGATACTGAGGTGAACAGATGGAGACTAGAATATTATTAGTAGATAGGGACAAAATGTTTGTCAAGGGTTTAAAATATAGCTTAGAACAAGAGGGCTTTATTGTAGACACATTATTTGATGATAAGGAAATAATTGAAAGGGTAAGTAAAAATAAATATAACTTAATTTTATTGGGTATCGAATTACCCAATTCCGATGGATTTAATATATGCAAGTCTATCAGGGATATATCTATAGTTCCAATTGTAGTCATGATGGAAAAAGAAGAAGATATAGATAAAATATTGGCCCTAGAACAGGGAGCTGATGACTATGTTATTAAACCCTTTAATATTTTGGTCTTTAAGTCAAAAATAAAGGCCATACTAAGGCGGGAAAATTATAAGACAGTAGATACCAATAGTCAAATTATAAAGATAAGTGACTTTACCATTAATACTGTAGGAAGAAAGGTAACAATCAAAGATAAAAATGTCAACCTAACTGGGAAAGAATTTGATTTATTCTATGTACTGATTTCTAATCCTGGCAAGGTTTTTAGAAGGGAAGAACTATTAGAATTAGTATGGGGATATGCCTATTATGGTGATTTAAGGACAGTAGATGTCCATATAAGAAGAATTAGAGAAAAGATAGAAAAGGATTCATCAGATCATAAATATATAATGACTAAATGGGGAGTAGGCTATTATTTTAATAATACCAATTTATAAAAAGAGTATTTATATATTACCTCATAGGACTTTTTGTCTATGAGGTTTTTTAACATATGAAATGTTTTCTAATCCAAAGGATATTAGAACTAATGAGTACTTAGAAGGAATATAGGGTTAAGTCAAAGGAGGTCATTATGCTAGTATACAAGATACCAGGCAGAGAAGATATTATTATTGAAAATATAGTCTTTGATTATAATGGCACCTTAGCTGTAGGTGGAAAACTAATAGAAGGGGTCCATGATTTAATCAATGAATTATCAAAATATGCAAATATTTATGTCTTGACTGCTGATACATATGGAACAGTAGTAGAAGAATGTAAAGATATTAACTGCAAAGTCTTAACTTTTCCAAAGGAGAAGGCAGGACAATCTAAGAAGGAAATAGTAGAAAAAATAGGTGGGGATAGGACCCTAGCTGTAGGGAATGGATTTAATGATATTCCCATGTTTGAAGCATCTATTTTATCCATAGGGATTATTGAAGGAGAAGGGGCATCAGGCAAACTGTTGGCAAGGGCTGATATAATAGTTAGGAACATTAGAGAGGGAATAAATATAATACTCAATAAAAATATGATAAAAGCAACCCTAAGAGATTAGATGTTAATCTATTATAGTCTTATATGTAGCAAAAAACTATCCAAGCAAATGTATTAGGTCATATTCATAAAAAAGTAGTTTAGAAAGTTTATAAACTTTTTAAACTACTTTTTTATTGAAAAAAAAACCAGTCATAAAACCTTGGGACAAACTATATAGATATAAGGACAGGCTTTAATAAATTGTGAAGTGAGGGAAGGAAAATGAACTGGTATAAACTAAAGAATGAAGAAGTTCTAAAAAATCTAGGAACGTGTAGAGAAAAGGGTTTAACAGACTTTGAAGTACAAAGCAGGCTAGAAAGATACGGAACTAATGAATTAAAAGAAAAGCCTAAAGAAGGTTTTATTTCTAAGCTTATAAACCAGGAATTGAAGAAATACCCTTCGATTCGGGAAGGAAGATGATGACAACTTTTCATAAAAACTATAGGCCAAATAAAATAGTATCCTTTACTAAAGGGGCGCCAGATATAGTCATTAACAGGTGTAAGTATATAAGCATTAATGGAGAAACTAAGGCTTTAGATGATGATGTAAAGAAAAAAATACTAGCTGTAAACAACTCCTTTGCAAAAGATGCCTTAAGAGTACTGGCTTTAGCCTATAGGGAATATAATAGTTTACCTAAGAACATTTCCTCAGA
>JAAYFT010000228.1 GCA_012728125.1 Tissierellia bacterium
AAGGTGGTGTATATTTTGAAAAGATTTGTAGTATTATTTGTATTAGTGGTTGTTTTAAGTACATATTCCTTTTCCTATGCTGATGGTTTAAGCCTAACTGGAGAAGCTGCAATATTGATGGATGTAGATACTATGGAAATTCTATATAGTAAATATCCTCATCAAAAGCTTTATCCAGCCAGTACTACTAAGATTATGACAGGAATTTTAGCTATTGAGCTTGGCAACTTGGACGACATAGTAACCGTTGACCAAGAAGCTGTAAGTTTAACTGATGGAAGCCATATTGCATTAGAACCTGATGAAAGATTATCATTGGAAGACCTACTTTATGCTTTGATGGTTGAATCTGCCAACGATGCAGCTTTAGCCATAGCAAAACATATTTCTGGAAGTATAGAGGAATTTGTGAAACTTATGAATGAAAAAGCTAAGGAGCTTGGGGCCTTAAATACTAATTTTGTTAACCCCAATGGCCTTCCCCATGAAGATCATGTTACTACAGCCTATGATCTTGCCTTAATGGCCAAGTATGCTATGGAAAATGAGACCTTTAGAAATATAGTAAAAAATTATACATATACAATTCCTGTGACAAATAAGAAATCACAAGAGAGGAATCTATGGTCTTCAAATAGATTATTGTATAGTACTGAAAGAATCAATGTTGATGGTGTTCAGACTACAATTAAGTATGATGGCGTAAATGGTGTGAAATCAGGATATACAATTGCAGCTCAGCAATGTTTAGTTACTTCATATGAAAAGGATGGTCATAAGCTTATTGCTGTTGTATTAAAATCTAATGGAAAAGATATTTATTCAGATACTCACAAGTTATTAAATTATGGAATTAATAACTTTGAGAAAGTGAGGATTGGTTATGGAAATAAGTTTATAGAAAACTTCCCAGTTGAAAATGGGATTATACCCTATGTAGCTGGAATAACTAAATCCGATACATATTACATAGTACATAAAAATAAAGTAGATTTAATTGAGGAAAAGGTTACAAAGGATACTTTAGAAGCTCCAATATCAAAGGGTGATGTAATAGGTAAGGTTGAGTACTTTTTAGATGGCAAAAAAATATCCGAGACGGATATTATCTCAACTATGGATATCGATGTAATACCTGTACCTAGTCTCCTTGATAAAATAAAAGCTAAATGGTATTTATTCGTTTTTCTACTTCTCTTTTTAGTTAGGCTATGGAACTATAGGAGAAGAAGAAAGCGTGTAAGACGAAGAAGTACAACCTTGCTTGGCACATAAAAAATCCACCTGCAGGTGGATTTTTTATAGCACTGCTATTGCTTCAATTTCAATATCTGCACCTTTAGGTAGTTGGGATACTTGAACTAAAGATCTGGCAGGTTTATGTCCATTAAAGAATTCATCATATATTTTATTTATTGTTTCAAAGTTGTTCATATCTGTAACAAAAACTGTTACCTTTGCAATGTTTTCTATGCTTGCCCCTTCTGCTTCTAAAACTGCCTTTACGTTTTCTAAACAAAGTTTAGTTTCCTTTTGAATATCGCCCTTAGACATGACTCCTGTTTCAGGGTCTACAGGAAGCTGTCCTGATGTAAAGATAATGTTTCCAGCCCTTACCCCTTGTGAATAAGGCCCTACAGCGGCTGGTGCCTTATCTGTGGAAATAAATTTTAAAGCCATATTATTCCTCCTTTTTTATTTTAACTTCTGTATCTGACCACAATCTTTCTAGATCATAATACTCCCTTTCTTCTTTGTGGAATATATGCACTATTACATCATTTAAATCTATCAATATCCATCTTCCGCTATGATATCCTTCCTTTTTTACTTCAGGATATCCTGCTTCTTTCAGTTTATCTTCAACTTCATCAGCTATTGCCATAACTTGGGTAGAAGAGTTACCACTTACTATGACAAAATAATCTGCAATGGAAGTAAGTTTAGCAACATTGATTACCTTAATATCAAATCCTTTTTTATCTTCACATGCATTTGTAACAATGGAAAGTTTTTTTTCTAAATCAATCATTAATTTACCCCCTAAGTATTTTATCTATATTAAAATCTATTCCAAAGCTATAAAAAAATATCCTCTTTTATCTTTGGATTTAGGTCCATTAACAAAAAATTTCTTGCCTTCAATGTATTTGGATGGATTAGTTTATTTCTATCTACTAAAAATTTTATAGTATTGTCCAGGGCAAGTAGTATTCCCCTATCTAAGTGGGCAAAAGTTTCTTTACGTATTTCATCTACTCCTGGAAACTTTCTACCTGGCTCTATATAGTCAGCTATATATATTATTTTATCCAATAGGGTCATATTTTCTCTACCTGTTGTATGGTAATAAATTG
Organism: Tissierellia bacterium; assembly: GCA_012728125.1. Taxonomy (GTDB): domain Bacteria; phylum Bacillota; class Clostridia; order Tissierellales; family Tissierellaceae; genus JAAYFT01. Next base: position 2,358 of record JAAYFT010000228.1, read on the forward strand.
CATCTAATACTTCTTTATCTTCTATTTTATATTTTACTTCTGCGATTTTAGCTCCTAAAGGGGCGTGAATCAAGTCCTGATTATACTCCATATAATTATCTAAAATTATATCAAAGTCCCTTGCCATTTTCAACCAGTTTATTTGGCCTGGAAATTTAGCACAATCGTGTAAAATAGCCGCTTTTTTTACTTTTTCTAAATCTATATCATGCTTTCGGGCTAGTTTTATAGCTGTATCTACTACCCTTAAGGTGTGATTGTACCTTTCCTCTCCAATATCCTTGATTAGCTCATTTTCTAACCTATCCATTTAAACTTCCTCCATATATAGATTGTGTTTTAGGATATATTCCTCAACTTCTTTAGGTACCAAGTATTTAATAGTCTGTTTATTTCTAAGCCTATTTCTTATATCAGTAGAGGAAATATCTATTAAGGGTGAGTTTAACCTTACAAAGGATATATTGTATTTTGAACTCAATTCTTTAAGCCTATTTTCTATTTCGCTTATTTCCTTTCCTGGCCTATTAAACAATGCGAATTTACACAGTTTAAATAGGTCTTGAAAGTCTTTCCATTTTTCTATTTGAAATATAATATCTGTACCTATGATAAAATAGAGTTGGTCTTCTTTGTACCTATCCTTTAAAATCTTTAATGTGTCAATGGTATAGGAAATTCCTTGTCTTTCTACTTCTATGGTGGACATGGTGAAGTAGGGATTTAATTCTATGGCTAATTTCACCATATTCACCCTATGGTTAGAGGAACTAGTAGCCCCATCTCTTTTAAAGGGATTAGTCCCAGTAGGTATAAATATTACCTTATCTAGGTTCAAGGAATCCCTTGCATTTTCACCAATTATTAAATGTCCCATATGTATAGGATCAAAGCTCCCACCCATAATACCTATTTTCATCGGTTTTCCTCCTATTAAAGAAATCTTCAATCAAGCTTTAAAAATCCGGAAAGTCCTTTATTATAATAAATATGTAGGGCTTTCCTGTTGGTTATAAAAATTAAACTTCAGAAATAATTCTGAAGTCTAAAATCTATTATGGTAATTGAATTCTTTTATTGTTTTTAGATTCCTTATATAAAACAAATTTATTGCCTAAGCTTTGTACAAATTCTGCTCCAATTGCTTCAGCTATTTCACTGGCCATGTCAGCTGCATCTAATAAGCTGTTTTTTAATACCTTAACCTTTACTATTTCATTGGCCTCTAAATAGTCTTCTATTTGTTTTAAAAAATTATCTGTTAAACCATTTTTCCCTAGTTGGAATGCTGGTTCCATAGTATTCGCCATACTTTTTAAATATGCTCTTTGTTTTCCTGTAAGCAATTATTCCACTCCTTAATTTAAGCTTCTACTTCTTTTTTGTTCTGCCTTCTTATTTTTTCATAATGTGAGCTACCTTTTTTCCATCCAGTCCTAGCCTTTTCTTGTGGTACATAGTTTTCATTGATCACTATCTGATTTTTTGCTATGCAATAGTACGCTGGTTGATTTTCTTTGCAATTTCCACAATTATAGCAGTCCATTTTACAAGTTAACCTCCATCTTATTCAAAGAATTCAAATTCATAACCGCATATAAATACTGAGTCGTTTTCTTGAATACCTAGTTCCTTAAGTTCATCTATGATGCCTTTTTTCCTAAGCATGTCTTGAAAATATCTTAGTGAATCTACATCATCGAAATAAACTGAATTTAAAAGTCTTTCAACAAAATACCCTTCTACTATATATGCACCATCTTCCTTTCTAACAATAATTTCATCTTCAGTAACTTCTTCATGATGTATATGTTCTTCATCAAAGGTTTCATAGGAATCTTCTGTATTCATTAGTAAGTCCCATGCTGCATATTTTAGCTCATCAATACCTTCCAATGTGGCTGCAGATACTGGATATATTTTATATCCTTTAGGTTCCAATTCTTTTGAGATTTTTTCAAGCCCCTCGTCTGCTCCAGGTAAGTCCATTTTGTTGGCAGCGACTATTTGTGGCTTGTTGCCTAATTTTTCATTGTATTTTACCAACTCTTCATTAATCTTGTAGAAATCTTCCAGTGGATCTCTCCCTTCACTACCAGATATATCTAACACATGAATAAGGACCCTAGTCCTTTCAATATGTTTCAAGAAATCATGTCCTAAACCTGCCCCTTGATGGGCTCCCTCTATAAGGCCAGGAATATCAGCAATAACAAAGGATTTCTCTTCAGCTACCCTAACTACTCCAAGATTTGGCTTTAATGTGGTGAAATGATAGTTTGCAATCTTAGGTTTAGCTGCTGATAGTATAGATAGAATAGTAGACTTTCCTACATTGGGAAATCCAATTAAACCTACATCTGCTAGTAGTTTTAGCTCTAGAATAATCTCTCTTTCTTCACCTTTAGTTCCCGGTTCTGCAAAGCTTGGTGCTTGGCGAGTAGCTGTGGCAAACCTGGCATTTCCTCTGCCCCCTCTGCCTCCCTTTGCTATTACAAAGGTTTGATTGTTTTCTTTTAGATCTACAATAACTCCCCCTGTATTTGCATCCTTAACTAAAGTCCCTACAGGTACCCTTAGGACAGTATCCCTACCGGCTCTTCCAAACTGTTTCTTGGTTCGTCCATTCTCACCATTTTCTCCATAATACACTCTTTTATATCTAAAATCCATTAAGGTCCTTATGCCCTCATCTGCTTTAAGGATAATACTTCCGCCGTTTCCACCGTCGCCTCCATAGGGACCACCAGAGGGCTCGTATTTTTCTCTCCTCCAAGCTACGGCACCATCGCCGCCTTTACCGCCTTTTACACGTATTTTCGCTATATCTATAAACATAATCTTATCATCCTCATATCCCTTATTAAAATCTAATAAATTAATTATACCAATTTTATCTAGTCTGTCAATAATATAATAATCCTTGATTATTTTATTCCCTGGTGAATATATTATACAAAATTATCCCATGCAAAATTTTACATAAAATAAGCTTACCATAATGGTAAGCTATTTTATGCTAATTCTTCTATTGGATAAACACTAACTTGTTTTTTGTCTCTGCCTTTTCTTTCAAATCTAACTACACCATCAACTTTTGCAAATAGAGTATCGTCTCCACCTCTACCTACGTTAAGTCCTGGGTGTATTTTAGTTCCTCTTTGTCTAACAAGAATATTTCCAGCTAAAACTACTTGACCATCACCTTTTTTTACACCAAGTCTTTTAGCTTCACTATCTCTACCGTTTCTGGAACTACCTACTCCTTTTTTAGAAGCGAATAACTGTAGATTCATTCTAATCATTGTTTACACCTCCCATTTTCGAGTTTCACATACTCTGGGTAACTTTCTATAATGGATTTAATTCCTAGAAAAAAAGTTTCCAATACGATTTGAGTCTTATCTAATTCTGGTTTTTCAATATCTATAGGTAATTCTACATTAAGAAAACCTCGATTATCATCTATTTCATATTTGATCCTATCTTCTTTTAGCCCACACACATCTACTAAAGCCAGTAGTGTTGTTTGTGCTAAAACAGAAACAGCTGCACACACAATATCTTTGCCATATTCATCAAAGTTTGCATGTCCCTCTACAGTATATTTCTTAATGTAATTTTCATGATCCCTATAAACTCTAACAATTATCATATTATTAACCAATTATGTTTTCTATTTTTACTTTTGTGTATGGTTGACGATGACCTTGTTTCTTTCTGTAGTTCTTCTTTGCCTTATACTTGAAAACAACGATCTTTTTAGCTTTGCCGTGCTCTAAAACAACAGCATCTACCTTTGCACCATCAACATAAGGTTTACCTGCAACAACATCTCCATCCTTTGATACTAAAAGAACCTTGTCAAAGGATACGTTTGCACCTTCTTCTGCGTCTATTTTTTCAACAAATAGTACATCTCCTTGTTGTACTCTATATTGTTTTCCACCTGTTTCAATTACTGCGTACATTAAACTTGCACCTCCTCTAACCTAGTCTCGCCAATACAGGGTGTCAAAATGAACTTAAACCCAGATTGAGCGGCTCTCACCAAATTAGTTTAACAAAAATCTAAACCATTGTCAATCCCTAATTTCCATTATGTTACCTCTACCTTTGCAGGTGGGACATGTCTTGTAAAAATCTGTTGACAGAGATCTGCGTATTTTCTTTCTCGTCAATTCTACTAATCCAAGCTTAGTAATATCTATTATATTCACCTTAATCCTATCATTTTTGAGGTGGTCTTTTAGGCTATTTAGTACAAGGTTTTCATCATCTTGGCTTTTCATGTCAATAAAATCGATTATTATTATTCCTCCAATGTCCCTAAGCCTAATTTGCCTTGCTATTTCTTCTGCTGCCTCCATATTTGTCTTTAATATAGTATCTCCCAAGGAAGAAGTACCTATATATTTCCCAGTATTTACATCTATGACAGTTAAGGCTTCTGTTTCATCTATTACGATATAACCTCCACTTTTTAGCGGTACATTCTTTTCCAGTGCGAGTTTTATTTCCTTCTGTATAAAATAATCATAGTCTACTGAAAAGTCTAAGTCTAATTGTAGTTTATGTGAAAAGTGAAAGGGGAAATACTCTTCCATTTGAACCAGGTCATTATAGACTTCTTTGCTGTTTACAATTATCTTTTCAGTATGGTCGTTATAGCCATCCCTAACTATTTGATATGCTAAATTTGGTTCCCTATATAGGAGTTTTGGACATGGTAGAAAATTTCTTTCCTTTTCAATTTTTTTATATATATTGTAAAGAATATCGTATTCTTCCTTTAAAATTGATTCCTCAACGGATTCAGATGCTGTTCGAAAGATTAGGCCCATACCATCCTTTATAATCCTCTCTCCAACTTCCCTTAAATATTTTATTTCTTCTGGGTCCTCAATTTTTCTCGAAATATTGACCCTATTGGAAAAAGGGGTAAAAACTATAAATCTTCCAGGTATTTCTATATGGGTAGTAATTTTAGCCCCTTTATTTCCATTGGGCTCCTTGATTACTTGTACTATTATTTCTTCTCCAGATTTGACTATTTCCGAAATCCTGTATCTTTCTTTGGTATATAACAGTTCCTTTGGTAAGGCATCCTTTACATAGAGATAGGCATTTTTAGATTCACCAATATCTACAAAGGCAGCTTCCATTCCCTGCAACACATTGATTACCCTTCCCCTATATATATTACCAACTAGTTTTTCTTCACCTGTCTTTTCAAAATGGAACTCAACTAACCTATCATCTTCCACTATACCAACTCTGTTTAGCCCATTTGAAGAATCAATAAAAATATATCTCATAAAAACACTCCCTACTATAAGGGCTTATATATTTGGTCCCCTTTTTCAGCATATAAACCAATTCGTTTAATCCTAACTTCATCCAAATCTATACTTAATCCATTATCCCTATTTAGGGCAAACATTAAGTCAACTGGATTTAGGTTGCCATTGCTTCCAGTCCTTAGCAAGGCATTTATAGTTATATTGTCTCCAACACCTTTAACAATTATATGCTTAATAAAAGGTTTTATATTTATCGCCTTCTCTATCTTTTGCCCCTTCTTTTTTCTAACTTTAGTAATGGTGATTTCTTCCTTTTGTAGCCAATTGTTAACAATCTCATTTACTTCTTCCATATCCCTCTTGGTATTCATTTGAAATTGAATTTCATACTCTCCCCAGGCTATGATGGAGTTCAAAGATTCTTCCCTTTCTAAATATTTGCCTGAAATTATTTGGATGTCCTTAGGTAATACACCATTCATCCTTTCAATAAATTCATCTACAGCCATATATTCTAGGTCTATATCCATATATTCTTCATTTGATTCTATACCTAGGGATAAGGGGGCTCCTATGGAAAACTTTGGATGGGGGTTGAAACCTTCAGAATATTTTATTGGAATATTGGCCTTGTTAAAAGACCTTTGAAACAACCGCATTAGGTCTAAATGGGAAATATATCTTAAATAATTTTTCTTATTGAATTTAATCCTTAAAATCATTTGTATTCACCCCTCATGATGCAATCAACTATTCCACAGCCCCTACAACCTTCTCTACAATCTCTAGTAGTTTGTTCCTCTAATGATTTTTTATATTCCCTAATTAGATAGTTTTTAGAAACTAAGGGGTCTATAAAGTCCCAAGGTAGGATTTCATCAAGCTCTCTAGTTCTTAGGGCATAGAAGTCTCCGTCTATATCTAACTCTTCCATGGCTTCAATCCATTTATCGTATTTGAAATGCTCTGACCAGCCATCGTATTTACATCCCTTTTCCCAAGCCCTAAGGATTAGTTTAGAAACCCTCCTATCGCCACGGGCTATAACTGCTTCTAAATAGCTTAGTTTAGGATCATGATAATTAAAAGTAACCTTCTTATCCTTTATACTATCCTTTAGTAAACGGGCCTTCCTATAAAACTCATCTATACTATCTTGGCCTACCCATTGGAATGGTGTGAAGGGCTTAGGTACAAAACAAGAAGCTGAAGCCGTTACCTTTAGATTGCCCTGCCTTTCTTCCTTAGGTAGGGAGAAGAATATGTCCTTTACCTTATATGATAATTCCTTGATGCCTAATACGTCCTCATCAGTTTCAGTAGGTAATCCTATCATAAAATACAACTTGATAGTAGACCAGCCTTCTTTAAAAACTTTTGTAACTGTGTTTATTAAGTCCTCTTCTGTCACACCTTTATTTATTACGTCCCTAAGTCTTTGACTACCTGCCTCCGGCGCAAAGGTTAAGCCGGTCTTTCTGACCTTCTCTATTTCCTTTAAAACATCTATTATAAATGTATCTAGTCTTAGGGAAGGTAAGGATACTCCCACCTTTTTTTCCTCAAACTTTTTCATCAACTCAGATATCAAGAGGTAAAGCTGTGAATAATCACAGGAACTTAGGGATGAAAGGGATATGTTTTCATATCCTGTACTTTCAATTAGCTTCTCTGCCAATTCAACAAGTCTGTCTATGGACTTTTCCCTAATAGGCCTATAAATCATACCTGCCTGGCAAAATCTACATCCATGGGTACAGCCCCTAAAAATCTCCAATACTACCCTATCATGGACTGTTTCAATAAATGGAACTATCATCTTTTCTGGTGAAAACATGGAGTCTAAGTCCCTAATCATTCTCTTTTTGATTACCTTAGGTACATTGGGATGTAAGGGAATCATTTCCTTTATTGTATTGTCGTCATTATATACTACATCATAGAACTTAGGTACATATACTCCGTCTATGGTGGCTACCTTCTCCAAAAACTCATCCCTGCTTCCCTTTGCTTCTTTATGGTCTTTGTACAGGTTCAAGATCTCTAGAATAACTTCCTCTCCTTCACCTATTACAAAGAAGTCAATAAAGTCTGCTATAGGCTCTGGATTATATGCACAGGGACCACCTGCTATAACAAAGGGGTCCTCATCTTTTCTATCCTTTGATAATAGGGGAATATTAGCCAAGTCTAAGATGTTTAATATGTTGGTATAGCTCATTTCATATTGCAATGTAAATCCAAGGAAATCAAAGTTTTTAACTTCTTCCTTGCTTTCCAAAGTAAAAAGTGGAAGTTTTTCCTTCCTCATTTCCTCCTCCATATCTAACCAAGGAGCAAATACTCTTTCACATGCAAAGTCTTCCTCATTATTTATTAAGTTGTATATTATGTGAAGACCTAAATGAGACATGCCTACATCGTATACGTCTGGAAAAGAAAAGGCAAATTTTACCTTTACCTTGTCCAAATCTTTCTTAATGGAGTTTTGTTCCATACCGATATATCTTGCAGGTTTTTCTACTTTATTTAATATCTTATCTAAAATCTTAGTATTTATCATCAGTTTCCACCTTTCATAATCTATGTCTTACTTACTTAAGTAAAATTTTGACTTAGTTTAATACCTCGGGTTACCCCGAGGTACTATAGTTACTTCTTATTTATTACAGTCTCAGCTAATTCCTCTATTGTTCCCTTTGAAGTATTGACTATTTTTACTAAGGCATCTTTAAATATTTTCCTATCTTCTGCTAACCTAAAGTCATAGTAGATATTTCTTTCTATAAAATGTAATACCTTGTTAGTAGTATTATTGTTCACTAATTTTATTATATAGATTCCTAACAAAATAATCAAAATAATTATTATTCTATTAATCTGCTTATTTAAGTATATATTGAAAACCTTCTTTAAGTTTACTGCAGATAAGATTTTTCTATTCATCATAATCACCCCAATTAATAATATATTATTTAATTGAGGTGTTATTTATACCATAATTAATATTCCTTTACTGTAAAAGAAGAATCTCCTACTATAAATTTATCCTTTAAGCCTGGTGTCAAATAGATTGATTTATCCTTGGTTATAAAAATGGCCTCTATGCCTTCCAAGGAATTGACAAATTCCATACCCTTTTCTAGTCCCATGGCAAAAACAGTAGTTGAAAGGGCGTCACCATCTATGGAGGACTCCGATATAATACTTATGCCAGTTATTTCATTATCTGCAGGATATCCGGTTTCAGTATCTATTATGTGGTTATATCTTTTTCCTTGGTAAACAAAGTATCTTTCATAGTCTCCAGATGTGACTACAGACAGGTCTGATACTTCAAGTATGCCGGCATAGCTTCCCTTGGGTTCAAAGGGGTCCTGTATCCCTATCTTAAACTTACTATCATCTGATTTCTTTCCCATTATATATAGGTTGCCGCCTAAATCGATTATGGCACTATTTACTTTGTTTTCTGCTAAAATCCTTTTTACTTCATCTGCAGCATATCCTTTAACTATACTCCCTAGGGTCAACCTCATACCCTTATTCTTTAGAAATACCTGATTATCATCTAATAATTCCAAGTCATTATAATCAACTAGAGCTTTAGCTTTCTCTATCTCTTCATCTGAAGGAATATAGTCCCTTTCTAAGTCTTCACCGGTTATATCCCATAGATCTACTAAGGTACCTACAGTAGGGTCATATTTTCCATTAGAAAGTGAGGCATAGTATTTTGCCTTTTCCAATACATAATAGGTATCTGGGCTAACGGTAACTGGCTTAATACCAGCATTGGCATTAATATTACTTATATCACTGGTCTCAATGGTAGAGCTCATTCTGTCCTCTATTTCCTTCAACCTATTGAAAACCTTATTTAATATCTTTTCATTTTGATTATCATATATTCTAACAGTCATAACAGTGTCCATTAGAAATTCTGTTTTAGAGATAAATTCTGCTTTTGGGGCAGGGCTACAGCCTGCTATTAACAAACTTAAGAGGAAAACTACAATTATGAAATTTGCCTTTAATTTTGACATCTAATCACTCCATATCATTTGAAAAACCCTAACTAAAAGTTAGGGTTTTACTGTCTTATTTTGCTGAACTTAATGCTTCGTTTACAAGCTCAATCATGCCAGTTCTTGTTGAAGTAGCACCTGCGATTGCATCTACTGCTAAATCATCAGTTCCATTGTTGTCTATTATTAACTTTTGTAATTCAGCAGCAACTTCTAATGGACGTGGATAACTATAGTTATCTGTAGATTTTCTATCGCCTACTTTAACTCCATCCATTTCTTCAACTGCAACTTCTGCATAGTCAACACCTACGATTTGTCCGTCTTGTACTCTAATAGAAACTTGTGCTAACCAGCCATGGCTTGGTTCTGCAGCCTTAGCTTCATAAACGCCATCTTTGTAAACTGGTTCATATGTTTCGCCTTTAGCAGCTTTATCTAATAATTCTTGTACTATTTCTTTGAAGTGACCTTTTGTTGAAGTAGCTCCTGATACAGCGTCATAATCTACAGCATTTAAGTCTTTTTTCTCATTAAATTGTTCATTTAGGTTTGCAATTACCTTGATTCCATCTGCATATGGATAGTTAGAATCGTTTTTAGCTTCTCCTGATGTAGCTAGATATTCATTGTAGTTTAGTGAAACAATTTCTCCATCTTTTACTTCTAGTTTAGCCATTGGGAAGTTTCCATTTTGGCTAACTGGTCTTTTGATTAGATAAATACCATCAACTAAATCACCTTCTGCAGTTACTGGAGTTGAATCTGATGGACTTTTGCTTTCGTCCACAGGTGCTTCATTGTTAGAACTAGAACATCCAGTAAATACAACTGCCATTAACAATAAAGCTAGTGTTAATGCTAAAACTCTCTTCATCATTCTACTCTTCCTCCTGTTTTTTTGAATATTTTATCGTTTGTTTACAGTATATTATTATATAACATAGTTTGTTATATATCAATACTTTTTTTGACATCTTGTCCCATTATTTTACTTAACCTTTATAATGGGTATGTTGGCAACTAAGGCAGATATAGTAGTGTTATCCACCTCTCTTTTCATTCTAGTTAGCTTAATATCTAAGCCTTCCTCATCTATATCTACATATTCTGAAATTACCCTAATTATATCCCCTTTAATCATTTCTAAAAATTTTGGAGATAAATCTGCTCTATCATGAACTAACACTAGTTTTAATCTTTCTTTAGCTACATTTTTGCTTTTTTCTTCTTTTTTACCGAATAATCTCATAAAGTCCATGGATTCCCCCCCTATCTACCAAATAATAGTTTAAGTGCCTTGCTAAGCTTTCCTTCTTGATTTTCATCTAGATTTAGTAAACTTACTTCCTCACCTAGAATTCTCTTAGATATGTTTCTAAACGCCTTACCAGATAGGGCTTTTTCATCAACTACCACTGGCTCACCTTTATTTGTGGATACTACTATGGCTTCATCATCAGGTACAATCCCCAGTAGCTCAATGGCTAAAATATCTATTATGTCGTCTATATTCATCATGTCGCCTCTTTTAACCATTTCTTGCCTGATCCTATTGATTATTAGTTTGGGATTGTATAATCCTTTTGACTCTAGTATCCCTATTACCCTATCTGCATCTCTAACAGCAGATATTTCAGGGGTAGTTACTATAACCGCTAAATCTGCTCCTGCTATGGAGTTTTGAAATCCTTGTTCAATACCTGCAGGTGAATCTATAATGATATAATCAAATTCCTTCTTTAAATCATTTACCAACTCCAGCATTTGCTCAGGACTAACTGCAGTCTTGTCCTTAGTTTGAGCTGCTGGTAGCAGGTATAGTTTTTCAAATCTTTTATCCCTAATTAAGGCTTGCTTTAACCTACAGTTTTTTTCCACTACGTCAACTATATCGTAGACTATTCTATTCTCTAGACCCATAACTACGTCTAAGTTTCTTAGACCAATATCAGCATCAACAACTACTACTGAATTACCTAAGAGAGCTAAGCCTGTCCCAAGATTTGCTGAAGTAGTAGTTTTGCCTACACCACCCTTGCCTGATGTAATGACTATGGCAGTTCCTAATTTTTCATTATCCATATAATTTCCTCCCTTTAATTATTTGTTAGGTAAATAAGGTTCAATAATTACTTCTCCATCTCTAATCTTAGCAACCTCTGGTAACTTCCATGTTTCTATATCATCATCTGGTGGCCTAGCAATTTTGTCACCTATTCTTAGCTGAGTAGGTTGCAAATTATAAGATGCTACAACGGCTTTTAAATTTCCTTCCATGCCTGCATGAGCTACGCCCCTTAATGAACCTAAAACTATAATATTTCCTTTGGCTTTAACTAAAGCACCAGGGTTTACATCCCCAATTATGACAAGATTGCCATCGTACTCTACTATCTGGCCTGATCTTAAAGTGCCATTAATAAATCTAGTCATGCCACATTCAATATCTTCAGTTGATTCATCAGCTTCCTTCTTCCTATTACTTTCCTTGCCTAATATATCATCATAGAAGTCAAGTAAATCCTTTGGCATTTCTTCTAATACTATTAAATCATACTTATATTTTAAAATGCACTTTAGTTCAAAAATGTTTATTGGCGATAAATCTTTAGATTTTATACCTAATATCTTGGTCCCCTTAAAAAAATTGGGGGCAGATTTCATCTTTTTATCTAGTTCTTCCTTGACTAGAGAAAAATCATCTGAGTTTACATCTATAAATATCCCTTCCTTAACGCCTTTAAAAGTAATTATATCTTTTTTCACGGAATTACCTCCAAAATAACCAAAAGGTGTTGTTATTATTTTACTAAGCTATTGACAAATGGTAAAGTTTCTTTTGCCCCTACTTTATTTAGTCCAAAATATTCTGCTATTATATCCCTTACCATTGGTCCTGCATATCCACCACTACCCCCTTGAAAGATAACAGTAGCTACTGCTATTTCAGGGTCATCGTATGGTGCAAATCCAACAAACCAAGCAAAGTCATCATATTTTTCTCCAGTTACAGGATTTATAACTGTATGTTGGGCAGTTCCTGTTTTTGCACCTACTGGGATAGGAAATTTAGAAAATACACTTCTTGCTGTACCTTCTGTAGTAACTTTTAACATTCCAAGTTTTATGTGATCTAAGTTATTATAATCATTTAACTCTATTCTTTCATATTCTGGCTGATTTTCAAATAAGACTTTTGAATTATTATGGTTTTTAATATTATCGATTAAGGTAACCTTATGCCTATATCCTCCGTTTACAAGAGTTGCAATGAAATTAGCCATTTGAATTGGAGTATAAGCATTTCTACCTTGTCCTATGGTTACATTAAGTGTATCAGTAATCTTCCAACCTGCATAGTCTAAATAGGTATACTTTATTTTATCGGCTAAACCTTCCCTTTCTCCTTCCAGTTTTTTCTCTGGATAAATTCCCATATCATTTAGTCTTCTAACAACTTCAGCCCTTGATAAGGTCTCCTCATATTCAGTCCAGCTTATGATTTCCTCGACAATGTCTTCGATTTCAAAATCATCTAGAACAATATCTTCCTTGATGTAGTCTCTAATATTAGCTTGTAAAAATCTTTTTAGCAAGGCCTTTGTAGTTATTATCTCTTTTTGAGGATTAGGTACCCCGCCAGAGGTTTCAGCAGGTATATTTATTTCTATACCAGTTTTATCATTTAGGCCTAATTGTTTAGATAGGTCTGTAATGTCTTCAATTTCAAGTTTTATTCCTATGTTTTCACCTGTCTTTTGATTCCTACCTAAGGCTAAAGTATAAAAATAGTAGTTACAGGAATCCCTTAGGGCTTCGTATACGTCTACATAACCATGGGTACCCCTGCTTTGATTCCAAATCCAACAACCAAAGGCACTATTACCTATGTCTACTTTACCCATGTCCCTAATTTTATAGGTTGGACTTAAACCCTTTTCCAAGGCTGCCAAAGCTGTAACCATTTTATAGGTTGAACCAGGTTGTACAGCAGATTGGGTTGCTATATTATATAAAGGCCTTGGTGCTAATAAGTCTTCCTCATTTTCTGGGAACAAACTTTGCCAATCTGTGTTAGATATGCCTGTGGAAAACAGGTTAGGATCATAGGCTGGATAGCTTACCATGGAAAGAACTTCTCCAGTTTTTACGTTTAAGACAACTACTGCTCCTGTAGTTGCATTTTCATAGGGTTTTCCCTTCTTCTTGTTGATGCCAAACTTATAGTCTCCCCATTTGCTCTTATAAGTACCAGCTACTTGTATTTGCTCCAGTGTTTCCTTTAGGGCATTCTCAACGAATTTTTGTAAGTCTAGATCAATGGTCAAGTATACGTTGCTGCCAGAAACGGGCTTTATCTCACTTAAAACATTTGTTGTATTTCCTATGTTATCTACTTCTACAGTTTTAACACCATTTTGGCCTCTTAATACCTCTTCGTAGCTCTCCTCTATGCCTGTTTTTCCAATTATATCATTAGGTGAATAGTTTCTCTCTTCTACATATTTTTTTATCTCATTTGGTTGGCTAATTTTACCTAGGTAACCTAGTATATGGGCTGCTGTAGTACCTTCTGGATAATATCTTACTGGTTCTATGGATACTTGAATACCTGGTAAGTTTCCTAAGTTTTCTTCGATTTTGGCAACGGTTGTATCTTTAATCCCATATGCAATATTTATTGGTTGGTAGGCCAAGTGTCCCTGCTTACTTAACAATTCAAACATTGATAGGATTGACCTTGCTTCATAGGGACTTAAGTCTTCAGGTATATTATATCTTTCTTTTAATTTTTCAAAGGCTTCCTCAACTGTACTGTCTGGGTCTATTCTATTGGAGCTATACCAATTTCTCTTATTATTAATAAACACGTATTCAAAATCATTGGCTATGGATATTCTAGTATTGATTCCATCATTTAATAGCTGTTCTTGGGCCAGAGGTTTTATAGTAGCCAGTGAAATAAAGTCAGCTAAAATATCAGCTTCCTTTGCAATCTCAATTAATTTTTCTAAGGGGGACTCATCCATTATTTGTCCATCTGTAAACTTGTAAAGAATTGATGCCCTCTCTTCAGATACTTCAATTGTTATTGGTACTTCTACGTTTTTCTCCTTTAGAAGATCTATTAAAATCTTACCTGGTACTAAAGTTTCTTCCCCTTCTTTTACAATAACTCTTTCTAATAAGTTCTGTAAAGAGTACTCAGTAACAATATTTACAAAATCCTCCTTAGCACTTGTGTGAGGCTTTACTTTATCGCTTAATTTCATTAAAGTTCTCTTTTGTGCTTTATATTCCTCATCATAGCTAAGGGAATATTCTTCCATTATAATATTTTCTTGTAAACCTTTATTTGCAATTAACTCATAAACTAATTTTCTAGCTAATGGGTGGTCTATTATTTTCCTTATGATATTTTTATCATTATTTACTAGCCTAACTATTGCATCTACTGGAGATGAGTCACTAGGCAGATTGTTTTTACTTAACCATTTCCCAATATCTTCACTTTCAATATACTTTATATCTAGGTTTTTCCCTTCTATATTTACTTCTACGGGAATCTCAAAACCTTTATCATCTAATGCATTTATAGCTCTAACAATTGAAATAAATTTATAATGTTCATCATAATGAGGATATTGATAATAGGTATATAATAGTTCATCTAATAGGTTATTTTCTATTATTATTTCTATAACCTTATCCTCAGGCAATCCATCCTCTATTAAATAGTCCTCTTGATTTTTATAGCTAAAAGTATTTAAGTTGATAGGAAAATCATTTGAATAATTTACTCCATCTTCCTCCAAGAGCCTAATTAGAGATAATAGGGCTTCGTTTTTCTTCTTCCTATCTTTTATGTTCAGCTCATCTTTTAAAAGCTGTACAGTAAAGCTTGGCTTGTTTCCTGCTAAAAGCCTACCGTACCTATCTCTTATTTCTCCCCTAGGGGCAGTAATATAGACTTCTTTTACCCTCTTATTATCTGAAATATCCCGATAATAATCGCCATGAACTATGGTCAATGTTGCTAACCTAAAAGATAAGGCCAACATTAAAATTATAACTATATACATTAATATATTGTATCTATTAAATATTTTCTTAAGTGTCTTCAATTACTACACCTCTACTTACTGCCAAATCGAATTTTAGGCGCTACATAGATTTTGGAGAAAATCTTATAAATTGGAATAGCTAGTACACAATTATATATTGTCTCTATTAATAACACATGCCTTGTAAAAGATATAAAGGAAATATTCTTGGACAAGAAAAACATGAATATATAATATGTAAAATTATAATATATGGTACCTAATATGGATAGTAAAATAGGTATAAAAAGATTATCCTTTATTATTTTGCTCTCTAATAAGCCAACTAGGTAGCCGGCAAAAAAAAGTATAAAGGAATTTACTCCTAATACAGGACTAAATAATATGTCCTGGATTATACCTAAAGTAAGGCCTAAAAAGGAACCATAAAACCTTCCTTTAAATATTGCCATGGAAATAACTGCAAGAAGTGCTAAATTTGGTTCAACTCCAAATACACTAATATATGGAAATATGGTAGTTTGTAAAATCAAATTTACAAGGACTACCAATACAAGAATAAGTATAACCATATTTATACCACAACCTTAATCGGAAATTATAAAAACCTTATATATCTTTTTGAAATCTATGGCAGGTTTTATTTCTATTATTTTCATTAGATCATTATCGTCACTTATGACACTTTCTATTTCCCCAATATATATGTCTTTCACAAAGGCTCCACCAAGGCCTGATGTAAATAGCTTGTCTCCCTTTATTACATCTGCCTTATCATCGAAGAGATATCCAGTTATTCTACCATCTACATTGCCAGAAATTATTCCACCATCTTGGGTCCTAATTATTTTGAAAGCTATTCTATTATCTTCATCTACTATGGAGACTACCTTTGCCCAATTATCTCCTACATCTACAACCCTGCCTACGATTCCTTCAATAACTGTATTTTGGTCTATTTGGATTCCTTGAACAACTGTATTTCCCTTTTCTACTCCATCTTTTAGACCCTTATCTATAGTAAACCTATTAAACCAGTTTCCAGGCTCCTTTCCTGTAACTTGGGCCTCAATTAAATTGTATTTGGTGTTTTCTAATAGCCTTAGTTCATTTCTTAAATAATCTGTTTTCCCAATTATATTTAGGTAGTTTCTATTTTCTTCCTCCAATAAACTAACCTGTTTCTTCAACATTTCATTTTCTTCTTTTAAATTGACTATATTTTTAATACCGGAGAAGAAGTCAGATATTCTTTCGCTTATGGTGATGGAAACCTTACCAATTGGCGTTAGAATGTTGCCAAGTATTATTTCAAACTTGGTTAAAGCCATTCTTTCACTACTAGTTACCCCAATTAGAATAATTAGAATGATAGCGACTAAGGCCACCATCATTCTTTCTTTATTTCTCTTGAAAAATGACATAATATCACCACTTAACTTCTTCTTCTACTACTTGTGATGGTTTTCTTTAGAACTTCTATACTGTCTAAGGCCTTTCCAGTACCTATGGCTACGCAGTCTAGAGGCCTATCTGCTATATGAACAGGTATGCCTGTTTCCTTGATAATTAATCTGTCTAAACCTTCTAATAAGGCTCCTCCGCCAGTTAACATAATACCAAGTTCCATAATATCAGCAGCTAATTCTGGTGGTGTCTTTTCTAAGGTAGATTTTATGGCTTCTACTATGCTAAATATAGGCTCCTTCATGGCATTGTAAATCTCTGTTGAGTTTACAGTTACAGTCTTAGGAAGGCCTGTAATCATGTCCCTACCTCTTATTTCCATATTTTCTTCCTTAGAGTTTATATCTGCTGTTCCTATGGCTATTTTTACTTCTTCAGCAGTTCGTTCCCCAATCATTAAGCTATATTCTTTTTTGATGAAATTCACTATGGAGTCATCTAGTTCATCTCCACCTACTCTAATGGATTTTGATGTAACTATACCACCTAGGGAAATAATAGCTACTTCAGTAGTTCCCCCACCAATATCTACTATCATAGAACCAGTAGGTTCTTGTACAGGTAGGCCAGCTCCAATGGCTGCTGCCATAGGTTCTTCAATGAGGTAGGCATCCCTAGCACCTGCATGGATTGCAGCCTCTTCTACAGCCCTTTTTTCTACTTCTGTAACACCACTAGGTACACATACAACCACTCTTGGTTGGAAAAATGTCCTTCTTCTAGTTGCTTTTCTGATGAAGTGCTTTAACATGCTTTTAGTTATATCAAAGTCTGCTATTACACCATCTTTTAATGGCCTTATAGCGATTATATTTCCAGGAGTCCTTCCTATCATCCTTTTAGCCTCTTCTCCAACTGCTAATACCTGTTTGGTATTGGCTTGAATTGCAACTACTGAAGGCTCCCTTGCAACTATACCTTTTCCTTTTATATAAACTAAAGTATTAGCTGTTCCTAAATCTACTCCTAAATCCTTAATAAATCCAGTAAATAGTCCCATTATGCTCCATCCTTCCTTTATAACTAAATTATATTTTTTTCCTTAAAGCTTATATATTTATTATCACCAATAATTATATGATCTAGTACCTTAATCCCTATTAAATTCCCTGCTTCTAGCAATCTAATGGTTATATTAATGTCCTCATTGCTAGGAGTAGGATCTCCACTAGGAT
This sequence comes from Tissierellia bacterium, assembly GCA_012728125.1. Taxonomy (GTDB): domain Bacteria; phylum Bacillota; class Clostridia; order Tissierellales; family Tissierellaceae; genus JAAYFT01. Next base: position 20,399 of record JAAYFT010000228.1, read on the forward strand.
GATTATGTATCAAAATAATAGAGTTAGCATTCCTTTTAATTGCCGCTCTAAAAACATCCCTGGGATGGACTATTGAGGCATTTAAAGTCCCTATAGAAATCTCTTCTGTTACAATGATTTGATTTTTCGTATCTAACAATACAACTCGAAAGTGTTCCTTCTGCAAATACCTCATCTCATCCATATAAAGATTAGCTATTGTACTAGGCTCATTTATTTTTATCTTACTCAATGCATCTAAGTAATTAATTCTTTTTCCAATTTCAATGGCTGCTAATATTTGAGCAGCTTTACATTTGCCTATACCTTTGGTTTCCATTAGTTCTTGTAAAGTAGTATCCCTTAAAGCCACTAGCCCTCTTTTATCTTTACTTAGTAGCCTTCTTGCCAAATCAATTGCAGTATCTTCTTTGTTACCAGTTCTTATAATTATTGCAAGTAGTTCTTCATTTGACAGGGCTTTTGGTCCATAATCATAAAGTTTTTCTCTAGGTCTTTCAGTAATTGGCAGTTCCTTAATAGTGTAATTCCTTTTCAGATCTAAACTATTAAGCATACTTTCACCTACTTATAGATTATAACATATTGATATTAAAATATTTATTCAATATATAATCTAGCTTTCCAATAGGTAAGCCCACCACATTGGAATAAGATCCCATGATTTTATCTACTAAAATCTCTCCAAATCCTTGTATACCATATGCACCTGCTTTATCCATAGGTTCATTAGTACCAATATAGTTTAGAATTTTTTCATCAGTCAATTCTCTGAACTTTACTAAAGTTTGTTCATAGTCTACTATCTTTATATTTGTATTAGCCTTAATTATGCAAATACCAGTTATTACACTATGTTCTTCTCCACTAAGGGCTTTAAGCATCCTAAAGGCATCTTCCTTATCCTTTGGTTTGCCTAAGATTTCATCTTTATATACTACTATAGTGTCAGCTCCAATTATTATTTCCCCATTGTTAAACTGATTGCTAACCCAAAAAGCCTTTTCAAAAGCCAAGGACATGGCTATCTGTTCTGGTTTTTCCCCTTCCACAGTCCTTTCTTGGATTTCTGCTTTGACTACTATTGGATTTAAATTGTATTTCTTTAAAAACTCAATCCTTCGTGGAGAAGAGGATGCTAAAATGATCTTTTCCATATTTCCTCCTAATTCTATACATTAAACTTTAAGACTTTTTTCAAATTCTTGGATATATATATATAGAAGAAAGCCCTACAAAATACCCAGTAAATAATCCCATCAGTAGTAGTATAGGTAAATAAGAGTAAACTCTTAGATTTGACATTATCATGACTGCAACACTTACTTGGGCAATATTATGGCCTGCTGCACCTAAAATACTTACTCCTATTAAACTGAATATATTTGAAAAAAACCTATAACCAATAAACATAATAATACAGGATACTATACCTCCTGTAAGACTATAAATAAGACTGGATATGCTACCTGTCACCAGTACTAGTACTAAGCTTTTTAGGACACTTACAGTCAAAGCTTCCTTAAAGCCGAATGTGACTAGGGTAACTAAGATAACCATATTTGAAAGACCCAGTCTGGCACCTGGTATGGCAACTGGTAATGGAATAGCAGATTCGATGACTGATAAGGCTAATCCTATGGACACTAGTAAAGATAAGAGTATTATTTTCCTTGTTCTTTTCATATCTTTGCCACCTTTAATAACTTATATAGTCTAAATCCTTTGATTCTTGAATTCCTTTTATTTCCACAATAAGCCTATTTGGAAGACATACTATTATTTCTCCTGGCTTTGAAATAGGGCCTTGTAAAACGTCTAGCTTGTCCGGACATGAAGCTTCAATTACCCTTACTTGTCCATCTCCAATTTCAATTAAATTATATCCAAAAGGCGTTTCGATAGGAATTGTCTTGCCTATCATAGAGTTGTCGAAATATATCTTTTTGTATTCTTCTCCATTAACTTGGATACTTATATATTTATCATTATATTTAATCAAACTATTCTTTACAAAGCCTAATGAAATAATGCTAACTAATACTATAACAACAATTAAAATCTTATCTCCTTTTGTCATTTTACCATCCTTTTCTTTGATTTACCTCATTTTATACATTATTAGTTTACCATTAATGATTTTCATTTACAAGTTAGATTTTCACAAAAAGAAAGAGCGGAAATCCGCTCTTTTTCCTTATACAGCAGCTTCTTTAGCTGTATCTCCGTATATAGCCTTAGTTGGGCATTTTTCAGCACATACTCCACAGTTAATACATTTTTCATAGTCAATTTTTGCCAAAAAGTTTTCAAATGTAAAGGCATCAGAAGGACAATTCTTAACACAAATTTGACAACCTATACAACCAATGCCACATTTGCTTCTTACTTCCTTTCCTGGGTCCTTGCTCATACATTTTACAACGTATTCGTTTTCATAAGGAACTAATTCTATGATTTTCTTTGGACATACTTCAATACATTTCATACATGCTGTACATTTATCTTTAAGTACGAAGGCTACTCCATCTCTCATTTCAATGGCGTCAAATTGGCAAACTTCTTTACATGTACCACAGCCTAAACATCCAAAGGAACAAGCCTTGCTTCCACCTTGTAGGATGTTTGCAGCTCTACAATCCTTAATTCCATGATAAATATATTTTTCCTTAGCCTTATTGCAATCTCCTTGACAAAGAACTGTAGCAACCTTTCTATCAACATTGGCAGCATTTACGCCCATAATATCTGCAATTTTTTCAGCTACAGGGTTTCCTCCTACATTACAAGCATTAACAGGTGCTTTCCCTTCTGCTATGGCCTTAGCCAATCCATCACAGCCAGGGAATCCACAAGCACCACAGTTTGCTCCTGGTAATACTGCCCTTACTTCCTCTATTTTGGGGTCAACTTCTACTGCAAAAATATTTGAAGCAATTGATAGTATAACTCCAAATCCAAGTCCTAAACCACCTAATACAACAATTGGATTCAATATATCAGTCATATTCTCCCTCCTATACAAGTCCACCAAAGCCTAAGAAGGCAATGGACATTAATCCAGCTGTAATTAATGCTATTGGAAAACCTTTTAATACTTCTGGAATATCTGCTATTTCAAGTTTTTCCCTAATGCCAGCCATCAGAATTAATGCTAAAGTAAATCCTATGGATGAACCTAAAGAATTAAATATAGTTCTAACTAAATCATATCCTTCTTGTATGTTTAAAATAGCTACACCTAATACTACACAGTTAGTTGTTATTAATGGTAAGTACACTCCTAAAGCATTATATAATGAAGGACTTATTTTCTTTAAAACTAATTCAACAAATTGTACTAATGCCGCTATAACTAATATAAATACAATAGTTTGTAGATATTGAAGCCCTAAAAGGTCTAAAATGCCTTTTTGTATAAAATAAGTAATAATAGATGATAAAGTTACAACAAAGGTAACAGCAACCCCCATACCTGCTGAAGTTTCCATTTTATTTGATACACCTAAAAACGGACAGATACCGAGGAAACGTGCCAATACATAGTTGTTTACAAAAATTGTACTAATCAATATTGCTGGTATACTCATCAAGTTCCCCTCCTATCTACGCTTCGCTAGAAGATTTTTTCCTTCTAGCTAAATTGAATACTCCAATTAAGATACCAAGCAGAATAAATGCTCCCGGAGGCATTACGAAAATTCCAGCTGGTTGATAGCTTGCAGGAAGTACTTGCATTCCTAAGAATGTTCCTGCACCAAAGATTTCTCTTATTGCACCTAATACAACAAGGGCTATAGTATATCCTATTCCCATTCCAATTCCATCTACTATGGATGCAACTATTCCATTCTTTGAAGCAAAGGCTTCTGCTCTAGCTAAAATTATACAGTTTACTACAATTAATGGAAGGAATATACCTAATGCCTCGTATATAGGGGGTGCATAAGCCTTCATAAACATCTCTACCATGGTTACAAAAGTTGCTATAACTACGATAAAGGCTGGAATACGAATCTTATCTGGAATAACATTTCTAAGTATGGAAATAACTAAGTTTGAGCCTACTAATACTGCGATTACAGCTGCTCCCATGGCAACACTGTTAACAACATTTGTACTAACAGCTAGGGTTGAACACATACCTATTAATTGAACAAA
>JAAYFT010000229.1 GCA_012728125.1 Tissierellia bacterium
CTATATATCTGATTGATGGCTCCAAAGTCTTTTCTTCAACCTGATATATGTATAACCTTGGATGTACATATTTTTTAGTACCTATTATTTTTTCTATCTTCCTTTCAAACGCTATCAGTCTATCATCTATCAGAACATGCCCGTAGTAGTGGTCAATTTCTTTAGTTTCCCCATTAGAATACTTTACTGTTGTATTGTTCTCTGCTATTTTATGTATTCAAACATGATACACTTCCAATTAATGTACATAATAGGAAAATAATGTCATAATTATTAATGAAGATTGCATTAATTAATAGCATACTAAAATATCTGTGCTAGCATATAATTACAAAATTTCTGTGCTTCTGTCTCATTAATCTCCATCTTTTCACATGACCTATAACTGTTCAAGGCTTGATTAATAATATCGCTATATTCATTTGGTAGATTATTTAATCCCCAAATTCCACCTTGCTCCTTTGAGATAATCAAATTGTCCTTAATATAAGCAACAACTCTACACAAGTTTAATATAATATAAATTGGATTTTTAATAATCTCTATCCTTGCATTTTCAACATCATTCTTAATACTATCAATATAGTATTCTTTAGGCACTTCTCCAAAAACATCTCTTATAGGCGCTCCATATAAAGTAATGCCCACATGGCGAATTACAGTAAAATGTGCCGCTAAATCCCTATCTGTTTTTAGACTGTCATCGCATAACAGTAGAGGGTTTGCTAAATATTGTTCTAACCAATCTTTTGAAAAATGCAATTCATAAGGCGTAGGATATTTAAAATTAACGCAATGTTCCTTCAAAACAACACTCATTTCCAAACCTTTAGGTGGCGATTGTACTCTTAATGCTTCTAATATCTCTAACATACTCAACTTTTCATTTTTAGATAATTTTTTATTAACTACAACTAAAAAATCAATATCACTTTTATTCCAATTAAAGCAATTAAAAGCAATAGAACCATGAACATATATACCAACTAAATTGTCATCCAGTATCTCTTTATATTTTTTTACAATAAGATTAAGAATAGTTTTATAATCCATTTTTATCCCCCCATAAAAATACAAATAATCATTGCTTCGTAATATTCTATTATTATACATTAAATTTATTAACATAACTTCATTATCTGTATGATATAATTTTATTATTTTTAACGCAACTTTTTTATCTCTAACACGACTTTATTATTAACACAAGTTTTTTATCTCTGACACAACTTTTTTATTTTTCCCCTTATCCCTTAACCCTTTTTAGAATAAAACTTAATCCTAACTATGTATACACATAAAAAACTCATGTCAAAACCCAACACCCCTCAACCCCTTGTCCCATCTATCCTTAACCATATTTACCTATTTTCTTCCAGATAAAAAAGTCATGTCAAAAATCACCCATTTTCCTTACACCTATCTCCTATTTTCTTCCTATTTTTAGCCTCATTTAAGATAAAAAAGTCGTGTCAGGAATAGGGAAAAGTTAAAAGGAAAAAGGAGAAAGTTTTAATCAATATCTTTCATCAATACTCCCTTCAAATCCTTTAAAATCAATACCTTTAGCCTTATACCTTACTCCTTAACCCTACTCAACCTAAAACAAGAATCATGGCTCCAATA
>JAAYFT010000230.1 GCA_012728125.1 Tissierellia bacterium
CCTATTAAATTTCATTTATCAACTCATGGAGCAGGTAAGAAAACTCTGCTCTTGTAATTTTGTTATCCAAACTGTCAAAGCTATCAAGTCTTACCTTCTTATCATACATGATTTTATTAGCAATGGCCTCCCAAGTAAAATTATCATTCATCAATATTCTTCTCATGATAAACTCAACCTCTTTATAGGATATATAATTATTTGGTCTAAAATAATTGTCGGAATAACCTCTAATGTAACCATGGCTTAAAGCATAGCTAATTTGTTTTTCACTGAAAGCATTAAAGGTATCCCTATCCTTAAAGGCAGATAGGTTTTCTAAGTCAGCATCTAGTTCCCACTTATATGCCCTACTTAATAGTACTAAGAATTCTGCCCGAGTAATATAATTGTCGGGCTTAAAGGTTTTATCTGGATATCCATTGATTATGCCTTTCCTAATCAAAGTATATATCTCTTCCTTTGCCCAATGGCCTCTTATATCATAAAAATCTATTAATTCTTTATCTACTAAGACAGTAAAAATATTGCCTTCTTCACTTAAAGTACTAGGACTTATTAATGCAGATATCATATTATCTTCTATTTCAGACTTTAAGTACTCCCATTTGCCATCTTTTAAGATATATATCCCACCACTGCTATCACCATAATACTCAAAGGAAATCTGGATTTCTTTATCACCATTATACTGCCTTGATGGATTTACTGTAGAGATTATATAGAAATTTGATGCTGAGATGTATTTACTATCAATTTTACTAGGATTGTCTACTACTTCTATATTTAGGATGATATCTTTATAATAAGTTCCACCATCAATATCTACAGTTAATCTGTTATCTGAACTTTGAAAAAGTCCCCCTTCAATAGGTATAGTATGAGAAGTGATTTTATTAAGTGCAGCTTCTTGACTCAAGTCTTTATAGGTGTCAGTATAACCTTGGCTATATCCAGCCCAAAAGCCATTTACGAAATTATCCATGTATTTTGATGTTTGATACAATAGTTTATAATCCCTTATAATAGTAGATGCAGGAGGTCTTGTCCTCATCCAACTATTAGTTTGCCTACTTAGAAAGTCTATTCTACCCTGAATAGTACCTCTAACTTCACCTAAACTATAACCATTTTGATAAGCATTAGAATCTTCGAGAATTTCTACATTGTTCTGTGCCTCTCTAAAACTAGATATATAGGACTCCCTGTAGGCATTTTTAAATCCGTCTATAAAACCTTGAGTGTATTCATCGTCCTGCCTGTTAAGGGAGTATTCAACTTTGATTTTACCATCTGTAGGCATGTTCCTACTATAGTCTAGTTTTCTTCCTTCAAAATAATCCTTAGTACCAAAAATACTACCAACTATTTCTCCGAAATAGGCACCGTCTGTCCTACCTGACTCTAGGCTATCTCTTTGAAGACCATAATGGGCATTATAGTAGGCATCTTCATAGCCTTTTCTAAAGTTTTCTTTAAATTCCTTAATAAAATCTATTCTATCAACTGGAGGCAGGTTATTTAATTCAAAACTAGCATTGATATCAGCATCTTTTGGTAAGGCC
>JAAYFT010000038.1 GCA_012728125.1 Tissierellia bacterium
GGGATATGCTGATGAAGAAGAGCAATATGAGAAACAGTATGATGAATATATCAAAGAAGTAAGGAACAATCTACCCAAAGACTATAAACCCAAGGGGGACATATATGTATTTGTAGATGAATGCCACAGGACCCAGTCAGGAAAGCTTCATAGGGCCATGAAAGAGATATTACCCGATAGTATGTTTATTGGATTTACAGGCACTCCTTTACTTAAAAGAGACAAGCTAACCAGTATTGAGGTTTTTGGTCCCTATATCCATGCCTATAAATTTGATGAGGCTGTAGAAGATAAGGTGGTCCTAGACCTTTGCTATGAAGCCAGGGATATAGAGCAAAAAATTACATCCCAGGAAAAGATAGATATGTGGTTTGAAGCCCAAACTAGGGAATTAACAGACTATGCCAAGGGCAAGCTAAAACAAAAATGGGGAACCATGCAGGCTGTATTAAGCTCCAGGTCCAGACTAGAGCAGATAGTTAAGGATATCATACTAGATATGGAAACTAAGGATAGGCTTAAAAGTGGTAGGGGTAATGCCATGCTAGTGGCTGGTAGTATTTATGAAGCCTGCAAATACTATGAACTATTTCAGGCTGCTGGCTTTAAAAAATGTGCTGTAATAACCTCCTATAATCCCCACATATCAGATATAAAAGGAGAAACGACAGGAGAAGACAAGGATACAGAAAATGTAGAAAAGTATCGTATATATAAAAAAATGTTGGGAGATAAGAGTCTGGAAGAATTTGAACAGGAGGCTAAGAAGAAGTTTATAGAAGAACCTGCTCAGATGAAGCTGTTAATTGTAGTAGATAAGCTATTAACGGGATTTGATGCACCACCAGCTACCTATTTATATATAGATAAAAAAATGCAGGACCATAACCTATTCCAGGCCATATGCCGTGTAAATAGATTAGATGGGGACGATAAGGAATATGGCTATATTATAGACTATATGGACTTATTTAAGTCCCTAGAAAAGGCAGTAGCAGACTATACCTCTGAAGCCTTTGCCAACTATGATAGGGAGGATGTAGAAGGCTTATTGAAGAACAGATTAGATAAGGGGAAAGAAAGGCTAGAGGAAGCTCTAGAGAAAATAAGGGCCTTATGTGAGCCAGTAGAACCTCCTAAGAGTACAAATGAATATATTAATTATTTCTGTGGAAAAGACCAATTTAGTCTAAAAGAATTAAAGGAAAGGGAGGAAAAAAGATTAACTTTATATAAGTATACTGCCTCCTTAACTAAGGCCTATGCAAATATAGCCAATGATATGTTGGAACTAGGCTATAGTAAGAAAGAAGCAAGAAAGATAAGAGAGGAAGTAAAGCACTATGATAATGTCCGCAGGGAAGTAATGATTGCTGCTGGAGACGATATAGATTTAAAGGCCTATGAACCAGCAATGAGGCATCTAATCGATAGCTATATTGGGGCTGAAGATAGTAGGACCATATCTGCCTTTGAAGACAGTACCCTAGTTGAATTAATAGTGAAAAAGGGAATTACTGCAGTAGATGACCTACCTGAAAACATTAAAAAGAATAAGGATGCTGTAGCTGCAACTATAGAGAACAATGTTAGACGTTTAATTGTTGCTAAGAGTCCTGCAGACCCTAGGTATTATGAGAGCATGTCTGTACTATTAGATGAGCTGATTAGAAAGAGGAAAAAAGAGGCTATTGAATATGAAGAATACCTTAAAGAAGTAGCTAAGATAGCCAAGAACACCTATGAACATAGGCCTTCTGGTTATGTATATCCTAAGGAGATAAATACTGATGAAAGGATAGCATTATATAATAATTTGGATCAAAATATGGAATTGGCCATTGCCATTGATGAAACCTTGAAAAAGAAAAGGCCAGCAGGTTGGAGAGACCATCCAAGGAAGAAGAGATATGTGTTATCTCTTATAAGGGAACATATAGAAGATGAAGATTTGGTTCAGAAAATATATAAACTAGTAGAGGAACAGGAAGGATATTAAATGGAAAAATTAATTATAAATGATATAGAGATAGAGCTAGCAAAAAAGAAAATAAAAAACCTGCACCTATCAGTCCATCCACCTGATGGAAGGGTCAGGATCTCAGCACCTCAACACATGGATATAGACTCCATAAGGTTGTTTGCCATATCCAAGCTTTCCTGGATAAGGAAGCAGCAAAAAAAGTTTATAAATCAAGAAAGGCAGCCAGAAAGGGAGTATGTATCAGGAGAAAGCCATTATTTTTTAGGACAAAGATATTTACTAAATGTTATATATACTAATAAAAGAAAACAGGGTGTAGAAATTAAAAATAAGAAGTATATAGACTTATATGTAAGGGAAAATACTCCCAAATATTTACGGGAAAGGTTAATGACAGAATGGTATCGGAAGGAGCTTAGGGAATTAATTCCTCCATTAATAGCAAAATGGGAGCCTATACTTGGGGTAAGGGTAAATGAATTTGGCATAAAAAAGATGAAGACTCGCTGGGGAAGCTGTAATCCTGAAGTAAAAAGGATATGGCTTAATTTAGAATTGGCAAAGAAAAGCCCAACTTGTATAGAATATGTTCTTGTTCATGAAATGGCCCATCTATTAGAAAGGTCCCATAATGAAACTTTTGTTGCCTATATGGATAAATTCTTACCAAATTGGAGAGCCATAAAGGCAGAGTTAAACGGTCTTATATATAAATAGGCAGATGTGAGATATATTCTCACTTCAATTAGTTCGTGTGAATGTACCTCTTATAATCTTGGCACGCTTACCCAATGACTCAATTATGGGAATCAAAGTTTTAACTTTTGAGTTATTTTCCAAGGGTATATTATTCAGATCTGCTTGAATATCATGAGCATATTTTTTTAAATTTTCAGCCTGTTTAATTCTAAGCTTTTCAATTGACAATTAATAGGATTAAATATTAAGTAAAAGATATTGGAAAGGGTTTGTCCGATTTCTTGTGCTGCTGGAGTTAAACTTTCATCTAGAAACTTTGGTATTTCAGGTAAATTAATTGTAGGCATAAGAAAACCACTCCTTAGTATACTTTTATTTATTATACAATAAAATGGTAAAAGCTGAAAGAAAACATATATAGTATACTGATAAAGGGAAATTAGAGGGATACAGTGGATATTTAGACTTGAACAAACTAATAGAGATTGAACTATTGAAAAAACATTAATTATTAAAGATTGAACAATACTTATTATTATCGGATTAGGCGAAAAATTTTAGACATTTCTGTGATGGTTCTTACAAAAAAACATATTGGAGGACCAAGGACAGGAATAGTGATAGCTGGTTTTGGAGAAAAGGATATGTTCCCGAAACTAATTAATGCAGAGTTTATGGGTGTATATTTAAATACCTTGAAATACGACAATAAAAATATAACTGCGATAAGTAATGAGAATGAGGCTACAATTATACCTTTTGCACAAGATGACGTCATATCGACTTTTATGACAGGAATAGATCAGGACTTAAAATTAGATATACTAAAAACAATAGAGAAATATAAAATGGAAAACTGTAATAACGAAGAATGTGTTGATATGCTAAAAAAAGATGTCCGTGAAAGAATTGAGTTATGGTCCAGACAATATCATATCAATCCTATTATGGAAACTGTTAGCATTGCACCTAAAGAAGAATTGGCGCAGATGGCTGAAACTCTTGTAAACTTAACTTCATTTAGAAGAAATCTATCAATGGATGAATTTAGTCAATCAGTAGGTGGTCCTATTGATGTAGCATTAATTACTAAAGGTGATGGGTTTATTTGGATGAAGAGAAAACATTATTTTGACTTGAATATAAATCAGCACTTTGTGCAAAACTATTTTAGAGATAATAGGAGGGATAATAGATATGATGTTGATAATAGAGAATAAAGAAAATACTAAAACAAAAGAAGCATCTGAAAAATATGCACTTAATGCTATGAAGAACATCGCTATAAGAAATAACAAACCTAAAAAGACAAAAACTAAAGAGGAGGTTATTATTTTAGACTTTGAAAAAAAAGATTCTAAGTACTGTAGATGGTAAAATTCAATTAAATAAAAATTAATTACATTTACGAAAGTGTAAATGGTTTACTGAATTTTTGAGGTGGGAAAACATAACGTCCATCTCTTTTTGTTACATTCTTTACAATAACTAATGTTCAAGCATAAGGTAAGCCGATATTTATATGTTAGATTAAAAAGAGAAACAAATCTAAAATGTAATCAAAGAGTGTATAAATAAAAATGGATATGCTCATTCCGTAATAGAAATAGCGGAAATTACGAGATTAATGCCTACGGGTACAGTTCACAAATATTTAAAGAACTTGCAAGAGAACTTGCAAGAAAAGCGACTTCTAGAGAGAGAAGAGAGCTTTCTAAGGGCTTTGAGGGTATTAAAGGAGTTGAGATATAAGGTTGTTAAATTTATATTTTTATAAGTTTAAATTGAAATGATATTTAAAGGTTAATATGAAAAAGAATCTGTCCTAATTTACGTTATAGAATTAATAAAGATTAAAAAACTAGAACCAGAAAATCCAATGCCAGATTAATATTACAAGTTATATCAAATAGAAAAAGCGTTAGAAGATTTACTTCTAACGCTTTTATTCATTGGTGCCGATGGTGGGAGTCGAACCCACACACCATTACGGTACACGATTTTGAGTCGTGGGCGTCTGCCAATTCCGCCACATCGGCATATTAACTTACTTGCCTGTTATAATAATTGAACATATTTGGCAATATCTATATAAGATACAGCACATCGGCCTATTAATCTTTTGCCAACCAGACCACTTGGCAAGATTGACATTATTAATAATAACACAAATAAAATAGAAAATCAATATTTTTATTTTACCTTTGTTTACTGAATCTGCCTTTTGAGGTATACTAGAAGATATGAGAAAGAGATTGGAGTGATTATATGGACACTAAAAAGTTGATGATTATAGATGGAAGTTCTTTAATTCATAGAGCTTTTTATGCATTACCCTTATTATCTAACAAAAACGGAGTATATACAAACGGTATTTATGGTTTTTTAACCATGTTATATAAGGGAAGGGAAGATATAAACCCAAGCCATATCTGTGTAGTCTTTGACAAAAAAGGCCCTACTTTTAGACATAAGGAATATGACCAATATAAGGCCCACAGGGCTGCAACCCCATCAGAACTAGCCCAGCAATTTCCAATAATCAGAGAGATATTAGATGCAATGAATATAAGGTTTTTAGAATTAACTGGTTTTGAAGCAGATGACATAGCTGGAACTTTAGCTAAAAAGGGAGAAGAATTCTTTGACGAAATCATATTAGTCACAGGAGATAAGGATTATCTACAACTGGCAAAGGACAAAACTAAGGTATTGATTACAAGAAAGGGCATTACAGAGCTAGAAGAATTTGACAGGGATAAGGTAATTGAAAAATATGGCATAACCCCTGAACAGCTTATTGACTTAAAGGGGCTTATGGGTGATCCTTCCGATAATATTCCAGGAGTACCAGGAATTGGAGAAAAAACTGGATTAAAGTTGTTAAAGGAATATGATACTATAGAAAATATATATGCAAATATAGATAATATAAGTGGAAAAAAACTGAAAGAAAATTTAACTGAAAACAAGCACCTTGCCTTTTTAAGCAGAAAACTTGGAGAGATTATAACAGAAGTTCCCATA
>JAAYFT010000231.1 GCA_012728125.1 Tissierellia bacterium
CCATCCAAAATTATTAGTTAAGAAGCCTAAAAGTGAATTGGCAAAATTTGAAAAATTTTCTTGAGCAATTATCCCCCACAGAACTATGGCTATAGATAATATAAGGGATATATAAAAAACTGTATTATCTTTTTTATTTTTATTCATTCTCTACCCACCTTAAAATAATATAGATTTTATTAGGGGTGAACTCACCCCTAATATTTATCTAAATCTTTACCTTAAATACTGTTTGCTCATCTATATCCTGAGTTAAAGCATCTAATGCTACTCCCACCCTATGGTATCTTAATTTCCATTGTTCTTCCATTGATGTAGTTGGGTCTCCTAATGGATATGGTATTGATATTGTAGGCACTATTCTATTTGCTCCAACTGTAACAGCTACTGGAATTAAGTTACACATTTGAACAACTGTAATTCCTGCTTTTTCTATTTCTTTTACCATAGTTGCACCGCAACGAGTACAAGTACCTCAGGTTGAAGTTAAGATAACTCCATCTACATTATCTTCCTTAAGTTTTTCTACTATTTCCTTACCCATTCTAGCAGCTTCTGCTTGGGTAGTTCCTGTACCTACTGTACTATAGAAATATTTATGAAGTTTACCTATTTTACCTTCCTTTAAATAGGCCTTCATTACATCTACTGGCACTACTACATCTGGATCTGCATCTGCTGCTGCAGGGTCAAATCCAGCGTGAATAGTCTTATATACTCCAGATTCTAAATCATCTGTTCCAGATATATCATATCTTCCCCAACGAGTAGCTGAAGCAGATTGAATTCTATCTGGATTATCTACTGGCACTATTCCTCCAGATGTTACTAGGGCTATATTAGCTTTAGATAGATCTTTAATAGCTGGTGCTATAGGAATCCTATCTTGTTTTGGTATAACTAGCTCAGTTTGGTAAGGTTGATTGTTTAATTTCTTAATTAGCATTTCTACTCCTCTTTGAGCAGCAGTCTTGCCTGATTTTAACCAAACCTGAGACCTTATACCCCTTGAAAAGTAGCCCTCTTCATCAGCTGAACCTAGCTCTTCACCAGCAAGTATTTTATTGGCATAGTCTGCCATTACCTTTACATCATTTCTTAGTTTGGCTGCAGATTTTCCACCTTTAAATATAATTACATCACTTTTAAACATCTCTACTCCTGGGTTCTCTTCATTCATAGATGTAATAACTGGAACATTAAACTTTTCCTTCACAGCCTTACAAATTGTACCACAGGCCACTCCATACCTACCTGCTTGAAAAGCTGGACCTGCTATAAATATGTCAAATTCTTTATTTTCTAAAAATCCTAAAATTGTATTTACTGCTTCTTCTGTATTTGAACCCATATAGTTATCACCACAAATAATTGTATGGGTAACTTCTGCATTTAGCATACTATTTAAAGCTAAAGATGGCCCTACAAGTCCCTCTCTTATTTCTGGTTTATGATCTGCCTTTTCCTCTCCTCCAATACCTGCAAAAAATTGATTAATATAATGAATAGCTTTCATATCTTCACCTCCTAAAATTCCTTAACAGTCTTAGTAGACCAACCAGCTATCATATCTCCACAGAACATAGCATTGTTTTCCATGATTATGGAACCATCTTCCCTAACTGAAGGTCCTAATTTTTCATCATTTTCCCATCCTCCAGATAATCCATCTCTAGCTAGGGCTTCCAATTCTCCTATTACCTTATCTGCTGGAGGTAACTCTATTAATTGAGATACATTTCCTGTAGATACTAGGGCATTTGCTCTTTCATCTAATGTAACTAAGGGTTGTGACCTCCCATCTCTACCAGTACATTCATTAGATATACCTACAGTTTTTATACCTGCATCCTCTAGGGCTGAAATACATAAAATATAATCTGCATCAGGGTTACCATATCCTTCTTCTGTTACTATGGCACCGTCTGCTCCTAAGGATTTAGCTATTTGTGCCACAAATACTGCTGACCTTTTCTTTTGCTCTAAAGATACATTCAAGTTTGACATAATTACACCTAAAAAGTTTATACTTTTACCATGTTCTTTATATAATTCTTTAATTGTAGGGAAGTTTTGAAAATCATAGGTAGACCATTTTGATGATGCTGGCATGAAACTACCTGAAATCATTGCTCCGTCCAATACTTCATTAGGATGCATAAAAGATGGAACATACTTATTCATATCCCAACCGTATACTAAATCGTTGTATCCTAACTCTTCCATCTGTGATTGAGGCTGCATAACTAAAACTACTGATGGTAAATCATTTACCTCTTTACTTCTTTTGGTTACTGGATCTAGGTCAAATGTTTCTATATTTTCTGGCTCTAAGTCTTTTACAGTACTACCCAAATATTCAGCAAATCTATGGGCAGCCATTCTAATAGCAGTATTTTTCTTTTGTTGTTCAAACCTTTCAAATTCCTCGTCAGTATCAGCAACTATACAAATATTTATAAGTTGAGAAAATAAGGTATATTTTGCTCCTTCTCCACCCATATCAATTAAGCCATCTCCAAAACTACCATAGTGCATGCCTACTCCTAAAACACTGCATCCTTTTAAGGCATGTATTCTTCCACTGCCTGCTGATTCAATATCTCCTGTTACTCCAGGAAATACTGCCCTACCATCTGGCCTAATTCTTGGCTCTACTGCTTCTTTTACTGGAACTATTCTTGTATTTTCACCAGGCTTGGCAATAACTATATCTACATCGGTAATATGTTCATCTTCTTTTATAAATGCTATAGCTTCTTCCTTGTTTATGGTTAAAATCCCATTGTTAAACATGGTCTTTTCTCCAAAAACAACATCTTTCACTTGGAAATTACCTATTTCTAGTTTCATTACTTCACTCCTTTACTTTTTGTAATTATGATTATATTTATTATGATTATATTTGTTGTTTTTTATACTATCATAATCATGATTATATTTCAATCATAATTATAGAATATTTTTAAAAATCTTTTTTATCTATAGATTAATTTTATATTGACAACTTATAATTCATTTGTAGAATAGAAATATTTGTGTTAATATTAATTAAGTATAAATTATTAGGAAACGGTGATAACATGTCATCAAATAAAAAAATACAGAGAAAGAGGATGATGTCTTACTTTATTAATGCAACAGTTGAATTAATTGATGAAGTTGGCATTA
>JAAYFT010000232.1 GCA_012728125.1 Tissierellia bacterium
AAAATATAATCGAATCTATTGATGGAATAGACAGTACAGGAGATTGGAAGGAATATGAATATAGGATTACGGAAAATAATGATACTACACCATGGCTGCCTGGAGACCTATTAGCCAATCAGGACCTATCTGGCAGGAAGACAGTGGAAATAAGAAGGAAGGCTGATAATAAGACTTTACCTAGCCAGATTAGGACCATTGAGTTTTATCCTAATTTGAAGTTAGACCATATAAGGCTTAGCACCCATGTTAGTCCTCTTGAGCTAAATGGGACTACTAATCAAATGGATTATAGGATATGGTTAATCCATGGTAGTAATTATTGGGTCTATGATGATTGGACTATTTGTACTCCAGATATAAATGGTAATACAAAGTTGCCAGCTTGGCTTGAAGTAGAGAACATCTATAAGATTGAGATTAGGGATAGAAATCAAAAGGAAAACATTTTTGAAATATTCCCATAAATAAAAGCTAGGTCATATCGATTGATATGACCTAGCTTTTTGATTAACTACAGGTTAGGAAGATTAGGAAGCTTCAAAATGATTATTTCAATAATTCTATAGCCTTTTCCAGCTGCAAGTCTTCAAGATCATCGTTTTCCACTATATAATCTGGTTCTATACCTACTCCGTTGATTAGGGTCTTGTTTGGTGTTAGGTATACTGCTGTAGTTAATTTTATCATACTACCGTCAGTTAAAGGCATTAGGCTTTGTACCAGGGCCTTGCCAAAGGTTTGAGTACCTACTAATACACCGGCCTTTCTGTCTTTAATAGCTCCTGCCAATATTTCCGATGCTGATGCTGAGTTTTCGTTAACTAGGACTACTAATTGATATTTGGTTTCTTTTAGCCTTGACCTATAGGTTAATGTATTGCCAGATTTTTCCTGTACATGGACTATGGGGCCTGATGGTACTAAAAGTTGTCCTATAGATATGGCTTCATTCAACAGGCCACCTGGATTATCTCTTAAGTCTAAGATTAGCTTTTTAATTCCCTTCCTGTTGAAATCAGTTAAGGCCTTATTTATTTCCCTACTTGCACTGCTGCTAAAATCATCTAACCTAATATACCCAATATTTCCTTCTATTATCTCATAATGTACAGGATTGATTTCGATAAACTTTCTTACTAGTTCAAATGTTAAGGTCTCTTCTCCCCTTTTTACTGTTAATTTCACCTTTGTTTCTGCAGGTCCCTTGATCATGGAAGATACCTTGTTTACTCCCATATCCTTTATGTCTACATCGTCTACTCCTATTATTAGGTCTCCTGCTTTTATCCCGGCCTTTTCTGCTGGCTGGCCCTTCATAGGAGATACTACATTGATATAGCCATCCTTATCTTCTATATACATGCCTACCCCTGTGAAATTGCCTGATATTGAGCTATATAGGTCTTCTGCTTCTTCCTTGGTGTAATAGTCGCTATAGGGGTCTAGGGATTTTAACATGGATTTTACTGCAGTTCTTATTAAATCATCTTCATCTACTTCAAAAGGATAACGATCCTTGATTAAACTCAGAACATCTTCGAAGAATTGTAAGTCAGCTTTATATTCTTCTTGAATATCAACTTGTACTTGGGCATTTGCTATTATTGGTGTAATCAGTGTTAAAGCCAGTATTAGAACAAATAACCTCAATCCTCTTTTATACATAGACATCCTCCTTTGCTATTTTCTCCCAACTTTATGTAAGCCTTCTGAGTATTATAAATTATATCATTTTATTTATAGGTTTAAAAGCCCAAATATTGTCCATAAAAAATAAGCTAGGTAAGGCCTAACTTATCTATTTAAGTGCTTTTAATAATGCAATAGTAAAGGGACAGATTATTTCTAATCTATCCCTATATATTAAACCTCTGTCACTATTTTATACTAATCCCCTTTTTACCATTTCTGTAACTACAAAGCTGGCTACGTCTTCTGCAAAGGAGCCTGCTCCGAAGCCTGCGTCATAGCCTAGTTCCTTAGCCAATTCGTGGCTGATTCTAGGGCCGCCGCAGCA
>JAAYFT010000233.1 GCA_012728125.1 Tissierellia bacterium
CTATCAACTATGCCGATGGCAAGAGACTAGGTACCCAATCCATGTCCCTATTAAAGGTATCTGATGATGGAACAGCATGGGAAACATTTAGACCAGTGGAAGACTTAAATGATATAATAGAAAGAGTTAAATAGAATAACACATTTAAGATAGCATCAAACTTGGTGCTATCTTTTTTTATTTTTTTAATATTAGGCTTGTCATATATTGCTAATTAATATATAATCTTACTTGGGTCTTTAGACCTATTTTTTTATACTACATAATAGGACTTTAGCACTAAATATCCAAAAGCAGATATGGTAAAAAACAAGTTTCAAAATCAGCTTAAATTAGGGAATTGAGGTGGAGGAATGATCTTTTTTGGAAAAAATGAAGGTAAAGAGAATATTTATCCCAAAAGAATTTCGAAACTAGAAGAAGAATTAGACCGATTAAAGGAAAATTTTTTGTATACCTAAAAATTAACCAAGATTGGAAGTTGGACCTATTATATCGATACGGACCAAGTATTTTGGTCAGAGGAAATCTATGATCTATTGGGACTTAGTAAGAGGGGAGAACTGAGACATTTAGAGGACTTTTATAAATTTATCCATTCAGAAGATCTTGAAAAGGTGGTGGCATCTGTCAGCATTGCCTTAGAGGGTAAAGAATACGATATTGAATTTAGAATCATCGACTCTAAAGGAAATATTAGGTTTTTAAGGGAAAAAACTAAGGTAATCTTTGATAGAAACAAAAACCCAAATAGGATAGTTGGCATCATCCAAGACTTGACAGAGTTTAGAACTATGGAAGAGAATTTGAAGGCCTTTAGTG
This sequence comes from Tissierellia bacterium, assembly GCA_012728125.1. Classification (GTDB taxonomy): domain Bacteria; phylum Bacillota; class Clostridia; order Tissierellales; family Tissierellaceae; genus JAAYFT01. Next base: position 823 of record JAAYFT010000233.1, read on the forward strand.
AAGACTTAATAAATGCTCATAGGCTTTCAGGATTAGGAAGCTGGAAATACAATTTTATGGAAGATAAATTTTACGGAACCCATGGCCTATATCAGATCTATGGTCTTGAACCTATCGATATTAAAAATAACTTTGAGGAACTAATAAAGGTAATTCATCCTAAGGACAGGGACAAGGTCACAGATGCCATGAAGGAATATTTGAAAGGAGATGCCGTTACTCTCGAGTACAGGGTTTTGCAGAAAGATGGTTCCTATAAATATGTACTGGCCAAAGGTGAGCCTCTATATGATAAAGATGGACAAGTAGTAGAAATATTTGGAATAGTACAGGACTTAACAGAGAGCAAAATATTAGAGGATAAACTTAGAAAAAGTTATAATATCATAGCACAGGCAGAAGCCCTTGCCAATATAGGCAGCTGGGAAATGGATATAAAAAATAATCAGCTGATCTTTTCAGATGAAGCCATGAAAATCTTTGGCTTAGATCCAGAGAAATTTAATAATACCTATGAAGAGTTTTTGGAAATCGTTCATCCGGATGACCTATATATCTTTCATGATATGTTTGGATATCCTCCTAAGGATCCTTTTAACCTAGAATTCAGGTTTATAAAGCCAGACGGTTCTGTAGGCTATATCTACCAAAGTATAGAGTTTATATTCAATGAGGAAAGGGAACCTATCCTTGTTTATGGAACTATTCAAGATATTACAGAGATTAAAGAATTAGAAAATAAATTAATAGAAAAGC
>JAAYFT010000002.1 GCA_012728125.1 Tissierellia bacterium
AGGAAATGTTTGATGTTTTAGAAGAAAATTGATTTTTATTAAGATTAAATGATTATATATAAAAAATGAAGGATAAGCAGTGAATTCATTCACTGATTTATTCAATATTAATTGTACAAGGAGGTTTAAATATGGAAAAGATTAAAATTACTTTACCAGATGGTTCAGTTAGAGAATATGAAAAAGGAATTAGGGTTTTAGATGTTACCAAAGATATATCTGAAGGTTTAGCCAGGGTTGCCCTTGGAGCAGTAGTTAATGGAGAAACCTTAGGCATGCAAGAAACTATTGATGAAGATGCTACTTTTAGGGTAGTTAAATTTGAAGATAAGGAAGGAAAGGACATATTTTGGCATACTTCTGCCCATATAATGGCCTTAGCAGTCCAAAGGCTTTTCCCAGATGTTAAATTTGCCATTGGACCTGCCATTGAAAATGGATTTTACTATGATTTCGATACAGAGCATAGGTTTACTCCTGAGGACTTAGAAAAAATCGAAGCAGAGATGAAAAAGATAGTAAAGGAAGGCCATTTACTAGAAAGGTTTGTAATGCCTAGAGATGAAGCCCTTAAATACTTCGAGGAAAGGGGAGAAGTATACAAGGTAGACTTAATTGAAAACTTCCCTGAAGACGAAGAAATATCATTCTATAAATTAGGAGAATTTACTGACCTTTGTGCAGGCCCACACCTATATGATGTAAAGAAGGTTAAGGCTATTAAGCTTTTAAGTATAGCTGGAGCCTATTGGCGTGGAGATGAAAACAACAAGATGCTCCAAAGAATATACGGAACAACTTATGAGAAAAAGAAGGAATTAGAAGAATATCTTCAAAGACTAGAAGAAGCTAAGAAAAGAGACCACAGAAAATTAGGCAAAGAATTAGACCTATTCAGTATCCACGAAGAAGGGCCAGGTTTCCCATTCTTCCATCCAAAGGGAATGGTCTTAAGAAATATCCTAGAAAACTTCTGGAGAGAAGTTCATACTAAGGCAGGATATGAAGAAATCAAAACACCATTAATCCTAAATGAAAGACTATGGCACCAATCTGGCCATTGGGACCACTACAAGGAAAATATGTATTTTACAAATATAGATGATGAGGACTATGCTATTAAGCCAATGAACTGCCCTGGTTCTATCCTAGTATATAAATCTAAGATGTATAGTTATAGGGACTTGCCTCTAAGATGGGGTGAACTTGGCCTAGTGCATAGACATGAGCTTTCTGGTGCACTTCATGGACTAATGAGGGTTAGGTCCTTTACTCAAGACGATGCCCACTTATATGTACTACCATCTCAAGTTAAAGATGAGTTAATCAGAATCATAGAGTTGGCAGATTATATTTACAACTTATTTGGCTTTAAGTACCATGTAGAGTTGTCAACAAGGCCTGAAAATTCCATGGGAACTGAAGAACAATGGGAAATAGCAACTAATGGCTTAATTGAAGCCTTAAAGGCTAAGGAAATAGACTATATTGTAAATGAAGGAGATGGAGCCTTCTACGGACCAAAAATAGACTTCCATCTAGAAGATGCCATAGGTAGAACTTGGCAATGTGGAACTATCCAATTAGACTTCCAAATGCCAGAGAAATTCGATATAACTTATGTTGATAAGGATAACGAAAAGAAAAGACCTGTAATGATCCACAGGACAATTTTTGGTAGTATGGAAAGGTTTATGGGGATATTGATTGAGCACTTTGCAGGTAAATTCCCAGTTTGGTTAGCACCGGTTCAAGCAATTGTACTTCCTATTTCAGATAGATTCAATGACTATGCCTATGAGGTAAGAAAAGAATTATCAGATAAGGGAATAAGGGTAGAAGTTGATGATAGGGCAGAGAAAATAGGATATAAGATCAGGGAAGCCCAACTTCAAAGAATTCCTTATATGTTGATAGTAGGAGAAATGGAAGTAGAAGGCAAACTAGTATCTGTTAGAAAGAGAGACGAAGGAGACATAGGTCAAATTAGTCTAGGAGAATTTGTAGAAAGAATTACTAAGGAAGTTGAAGACAAGGTAAGATAAAAGGAAGAGTCAAATTGACTCTTCCTTTAATTTATCTCATTTGCACATGGTAAGGGCTTTTCATAGATTTTAAATATCTTATCTAACTCATCGCTATCTATGGTTTCCTTTTCTAATAGGGTATTTGCTATGTGTAGGAGCAAATACTTATTCTCTTCAATAATTTTTTTGGCTTCATCATATCTTGCATCTGTAATTTTCTTTATCTCCCTTCGGATAATATCCGAATTGTACTTTATAAACACTTCATCTAGAGCCATAGTACCTAAATCACTCATGCCATAGCTACAAACCATTTCCCTAGCAATGTCAGTGGCCTTATTTAGATCGTCCTTTGCCCCTGTAGTTATTTCTTTAAAAACCAACTCCTCTGCTGCCCTACCTGCCAATAGACAAGTAATTTTATTGTTTAATTCTGATTTAGTTAGTAAATACCTTTCTTCATCTGGAAACTTAAGTACATAACCTAAGGCCTGACCCCTAGGGACTATGGATATTTTCTGTACAATATCTGTACCTAGGATTTTAGATACTAGGGCATGGCCTGCTTCATGGACAGCTACGGTTTCCTTTTCCTTCTTTAGGACTGTAGGATTCTTCAACTCTAGTCCTGCTAAGACCCTTTCGATTGCAGCATCGAATTCCTTAATAGATATTTGGTTTTTGTTCTTCCTCACTGCTATGATGGCTGCTTCATTGGCTATATTGGCTAATTGGGCTCCAGATAATCCAATGGTTTTCTTTGCAATGGCTTTAATATCTATTGATTTATCTAGGGGCTTATTCCTAGTATGGACTTCTAGGATCTGTTCCCTTGCCTTTACGTTAGGATTGCCTACATAGATATGTCTGTCAAATCTTCCAGGTCTTAATAGGGCCTCATCTAGCAAATCAATTCTATTGGTTGCACCTATTACTATGACGGTTTCGTTGGTGTTAAAGCCATCCATTTCCACCAATAGTTGGTTTAAGGTTTGGTCTTTTTCTTTATTAGACTCTAGATTTCTTTTTGCACCAATGGCGTCTATTTCATCTATAAATATAATGCTAGGAGCTTCTTTTTTTGCTCTTTCGAAAAGGGTACGAACCCTTTTGGCTCCAACACCAACATATTTTTCGACAAATTCAGCCCCAGATGCATATAAAAAGGTAGAGTTGGTTTCACCAGCTACGGCCTTTGCTAGAAGGGTTTTTCCAGTTCCTGGAGGTCCATAGAATAAAATACCCTTAGGTATTTTGGCGCCCATTTTTCTGTATTTTGTTGAGTTGTTGATAAAGTCTATGGTTTCTTGAAGTTCTTCTTTAATTTCCTCTAATCCTGCCACATCTTTAAAGGAAATGTCGGATTTGTCTCTTTCTCTTCCTGTGTCCTTTTCAATGGATAGAACAGAGGGGACTAGCTGTGGATTACTATCGGTATTGATGTAAAGAATCAATAGTATTAAAGTGATTACCCACACTACAAGCTTATCTCCAAGTCTTAAGTTGGAGAAGCTTTCAGTAGGAAAAAAGGCATCATATATTAAAGTAAAAGATGCAATTAACCCTAATACTAGAAACAGAAATATTACTTTTTTCTTTTTCACCTTATCCCCACCTTATATGATTTTCTAAAGTTAGTGTAACCATTTAAGTAAATTAATATAAAAGAAAAAATAATAAAGTTGTGACCCTGTAAAAATAGGGTTATAATAGTAAATATAAGGAAAGGAGAGATTTAAAAGTGGAAAGTGTTAATCAAATAAAAAATTTAATTGATAGTTATGAAGAAGATATTATAAAATCTCTACAGGAAATTATTCGGATAAAATCAGTTGAAGAAGCTGCAAAACCAGGCATGCCCTTTGGAGAAGGCCCCTACAAGGCTTTAGAATATGCTCTAGACTTATCGGAAAAAATGGGACTCCAAACTAAAAACCTAGATGGCTATGCAGGATACGCAGAATTCGGTGAAGGAGAAGAAACGGTAGGAGTATTAGTTCATCTAGATGTAGTACCAGAAGGCAAAGGCTGGACCTATCCACCTTATGGCGGTGAAATCCATGATGGAAAAATCTACGGTAGGGGTACTACGGATGACAAGGGACCTGCCATTGCAACTTTATATGCATTGAAAGCCTTGAAGGAATCTAACCTACCCCTTAGTAGAAAAATTAGGATAATATTTGGAACTAATGAGGAAACTGGATGGGGATGTATGGATTATTATTTTAAACATGAAAAAGCTCCTACTATGGCCTTTACTCCTGATGCAGACTTTCCAGTAATATACGGAGAAAAGGGGATTATAGTATTCGATTTAGTCCAAAGCTTAAGCTCAAATACCTGTTCCCATATTAAGCTAATTGACTTAAAAGGTGGAAATGCACCAAATATGGTTCCAGACCATGCTGAGGCAACTTTTGAAGTGGATAATATTGAGGAATTTGAAAGTAAATTTAATAATTATATGAAAGATAAAGACTATCCAGTAGAGTTTCAAGTTGAGGATAAAATAGTTAAAGTAATAGCTAAGGGAATCTCAGCCCATGGCAGTACTCCAGAAAAGGGTGAAAACGCCATATCCTATTTAATGAAAGTACTAGCTGGTATTTTAGAAGGCCAATGTGATTTATGTGATTTTATAAACCTTTACAATGAAAGAATAGGATTTAAACATCATGGGGAAGCTATTGGTTGTGGCCTAGAAGACGATGTTTCTGGTAAATTAAACTTCAACCCAGGCCTAATTAAATACGAAGATGGTAAAATTACCTTGACCATAAATGTAAGATATCCTATAAAGACCAGTTCAAAGGAAGTATATGATGGCATTAGGAAAAATCTTGAAGGCACAAAGTTAGAGCTAGTAGAAGGTAAAGGGGATACAAAGCCTCTATATGTGCCTAAGGATAATTTCCTAGTGGAAAAATTGATGGATGTATATAGGAAGGAAACAGGGGACGAAGAAAGCCAACCTATTACAATAGGTGGAGGAACATATGCTAGGGTAATGGAAAATGCTGTAGCCTTTGGTCCAATGTTTCCAGGCCAAGAAGATGTTGCCCATCAAAAAGATGAGTATATTTCCATTGAACACTTAATGAAGATAACTAAGATTTATGCCCATGCCTTATATGAATTAGCAAAATAAAACATAATATAATTATAAAAAATGTTTGACAAGATTGTATTTTATGTATATACTGTTAGAGTAAAGTTAATATGAATTATGAAAGTTTAAGTAGAAGTGTCCGCTTCTCACCTTATAGCCTTGCTAATAAGGTTACAACAATAAAAATAGTCTTATTTGTAGTAAGATTCATTTTTTCGTGAATTTAAGCGGGTATTCTATGCCCGCTTTTATTTTTAATATTTTTAGGAGGTGCTGTATTATTAAGGAACTTCAGATCAATGAAGAAATCAGGGATAAGGAAGTAAGGCTAATCGATGTGGACGGTACGCAGCTTGGAATTGTATCCATAAAAAAGGCCTTGGAGATATCAGAGGAGAAAAGATTGGATTTAGTTAAAGTTGCTCCTACTGCTAATCCGCCTGTATGTAGGATAATGGACTATGGCAAATATAAGTATGAAATTGCCAAAAAGGAAAAGGAAGCCAGGAAGAATCAGAGGATTATCAATGTAAAAGAAATTCGTCTGACTCCCAATATAGAAGATCATGACTTAAATGTTAAGGCGAGAAGGGCTATTGAGTTTTTAAAAGCTGGAGATAAGGTTAAGGTTTCAGTAAGGTTTAGAGGAAGAGAAATGGGACACACTGAAATTGGCTATGAAGTATTAAACAACTTTTCAAAACTAATTGAGGAAGTAGGAACTGTAGAAAAGGCTCCGAAATTAGAAGGTCGTAATATGACAATGCATCTAGCGCCAAAAAACTAAGTAATGAAGGAGGTAAAATCATGGCAAAGGCAAAAATGAAAACCCATAGAGGTTCAGCAAAAAGATTTAAGAGAACAGGTACTGGAAAGATTAGAAGATATAAGGCTTATAAGAGCCATAAGACTGGTAAAAAGTCACCTAAGAGAGTTAGAAACTTAAGAAAAGGTGCTTTAGTAAGCAAAGGCGATCAAAGAAGAATCGACTCAATGATACCATAGAAAAAACAGTTTGAATAGAGGAGGTAGTTTAGATGGCTAGAGTAAAAAGAGCAGTAAATGCCAAGAAAAGACATAAAAAAATACTAAAACAAGCTAAAGGCTATTATGGAGCAAAATCAAAATTATTCAGAGTTGCTAATCAAGCAGTAATGAAATCTTTAAATTATGCATATATAGGACGTAAGCAAAGAAAGAGAGACTTTAGAAAGCTTTGGATCACAAGAATAAACGCTGCAGCTAGATTAAATGGTATGAGCTACAGCAAATTTATCAATGGTCTAAAGAAAGCTAATATTCAAATTAACAGAAAAATGCTTTCTGAAATGGCAATTCACGATCCAGAAGGTTTTGCTAAATTAGTTGAAATTGCAAAAGGCCAATAAGAGATAAAAGTTCCCATAAAGGAACTTTTATTTTTTATTATAATTAAACTATTATGGTATACTAGTATAAAAAAGAAAAGCTGGTGAATAGTATGTATCAAATTACAAGTTCGAAAAACCCCTTGATTAAGGAAGTAAAGTCCTTATACAGAAAAAAGGGAAGGATGAAAAACAAGGCCTTTATTATAGAAGGAATAAAGATTATCAATGAAGCTATAGAAAATAACTATCCCATTGAAAATATTTTATATACTGATCAGCTTTTAAAAAATAATGAAGGTGTAGACTTTCTTAATAGGCTAAAAGATATTTATAGCCCAATTTATGTATCTAATAATATCTTTAAAGAAATATCCGATACGGAAAATCCCCAAGGTGTTTTAGCTGTTGCCCAATTGCAGTATAGGGCCATAGAAGAAATTAAACTAAATACCAAGCCTTTTTTATTATATCTTGATGAGGTACAAGACCCTGGAAATATGGGAACCATCATTAGGACGGCGGATGCTTTTGATATAGACGGCATAATAATAAGCGAAGGTTGCGTAGATCCCTATAATCCCAAGGTAGTAAGGGCAACTATGGGGTCAATATTTAGAACTCCCTTATATTATACTGCCAATGGCCTGGATGAATTAAAGGCCTTAAAGGATAGTGGGATGAAAATATATTCCACCTCCCTAGAAGGCAGCATTCCCATCTATGAAGCGGACTATAAGGGGGGAATAATCCTTGTAATAGGCAATGAATCTAAAGGAGTCAAAGAAGATATACAAAAGATGTCTGATATTCTCATTAAGATACCTATGCCAGGTAAAGCAGAGTCGTTAAATGCAGGTGTAGCTGCTTCTATTATCATGTATGAAGTAATGAAGCAGAGATGCTAATAATTCTTGAGTTTTAAAATCCTAGGTGCTATAATTTAGTAAATACTTAGAAATTATAGTTTAAAACTATTTATATACTACGGTAAAGGAGTAGGAGATGAAATGGAAAATATGAAAGATATCATGAAGGAAAATTTATTAGAAATCAAAGATGCCGCCTTAAAGTCAATAAAAGAAGCCAAGACATTAGAAGAGTTTGAACAGTTAAGGGTCAAGCTTTTAGGTAAAAAGGGCGAATTGACTAAGGTTTTAAGGGACATGGGTAAATTGACACCAGAAGACAGGCCAATAGTTGGTCAAATTGCCAATGAAATAAGAGATGAGCTTGAAGAGACTATTTCTAAAGAAAAAGAAAGATTAAACAATGAAATAAAATTGGCTAAGCTAAACAAAGAAAAAATAGATATAACCATAAATACTAAGAAGGAAAGACTAGGCCACCGTCATCCCTTACTAGCAACCATAGAGGAGCTAGAGGACCTATTTATTAGTATGGGCTTTTCAGTAGTTTTGGGACCGGAAATAGAAACTGTAGAAAACAACTTTGATGCTTTAAATTCACCAGAAAACCATCCTTCAAGGGATTTGTCAGATACATTCTACATAACTGAGGATATCCTTCTAAGAACCCATACCTCACCAGTCCAAATCAGGGCTATGAAGGAAATGGGTGCACCACTTAGAATAGTATCTGCAGGGAGAACCTTTAGATTCGATGATGTTGACGACACCCACTCTCCTATGTTCCATCAACTTGAAGGCCTAGTTGTAGATGAGAATATTAGTATGGCTAATTTAATCCATACCTTAGATATATTTATAAAGGAATTATTTGGCCCTGATATGAAGACTAGGTATAGACCACATCATTTCCCATTTACGGAACCATCTGCAGAAGTAGACGTATCCTGCTTTAAGTGCAGGGGGAATGGATGTGAAGCATGTAACTACACCGGTTGGAGTATGGAGCTATTAGGCTGTGGTATGGTACACCCTAAAGTATTAGAATACTGCGGTATAGATTCGGAAAAATACACTGGCTTTGCCTTTGGCATGGGAATAGACAGGATTACCATGGTAAAATACGGTATAAATGATATTAGATTACTGTTTGAAAATGATAATAGATTCTTAGAGCAATTTTAGATAAAAGGGAGTGAAAAGATGCTATTACCTATAAAATGGTTAAAGGACTATATAAAAATAGATGAAGATGCAAAAGTACTGGCTGATGGGCTTACACTATCAGGATCCCATGTGGAATCCATCAAGGCTTTAAATAAGGGTGTAGAAAATGTAGTAGTAGGAAAGATACTTAGCATAGAAAAGCATCCAAATGCTGATAAATTATTGGTTTGTAAAGTAGATATAGGCAGTGAAACTTTACAAATAGTTACAGGTGCAACAAACTTAAAAGAAGGAGATTACGTTCCTGTAGCAACTGTAGGAGCCAAGCTACCTGGAGATATAAAGATTGAAAAGACCAACTTTAGAGGTTTAGATTCCTATGGTATGTTATGTTCCTTAAAAGAACTAGGATATGAGGATAGTGTTGTATCTAAGGAAATGAAAGACGGAATATTTATCTTGGATAAAGAATATCCCTTAGGCAAGTCTATAATTGAAATACTGGGACTAGATGATGAAGTTATAGAATTTGAAATAACTCCAAATAGGCCTGATTGTCTAAGTATTATTGGAATGGCAAGGGAAACATCTGCCACCTTTAATATTCCCTTAGAAGAACCTGAGATAAAGGTAAACAATGAAGTTGATAGTATAGAAAACTATTTAAATGGAATAGAAGCACCATCAGATAATTGTAATAGATATTATGCCAGAGTAGTTAAAGACGTAAAAATTGAACCTTCTCCTCTTTGGATGCAGCTTAGGCTAATGGAGGCAGGAGTAAGGCCAATTAACAATATAGTAGATATAACTAACTTTGTAATGCTAGAGTATGGTGAGCCCCTACATGCCTTTGACTTGGAAACAGTAGCTGGTAGAAAGATAATCGTTAGGCAGGCTGAAGAAGGAGAAAAAATAGTTACCTTAGATGGAGTGGAAAGGGACTTATCTCCATCAGACTTAGTCATAGCTGATACTGAAAAAGCCATAGGTATTGCAGGAGTTATGGGTGGCTTCAATACTGAAATTACTGACTCTACCAGATATGTATTATTAGAGGGTGCAAACTTCAACAGTAAAAGTATAAGGCTTACATCTAAGAGACTTGGCCTTAGGACTGAAGCATCTACTAGGTTTGAAAAGGGCATTGACCCAAATCTTTGTCAGTTGGCAGTAGATAGGGTTTGTCAGCTTATTGAAGAAATCAATGCAGGTGTAGTAGTTAAAGGTAATATGGACGTATACAAAAAGCCAAGAACAGAAGAAACAATTACCTTAAGACCAGATAGAGCTAACAAGTTACTAGGTATAGAACTTACTGCTGATGAAATGGTAGACTATTTAAATAGGTTAGGTATAGAATCTAAGATTGAAGATAGAATAATTGTATCAAAGATTCCAACTTACCGACTTGATATAGAATTGGAAGCAGATTTAATTGAGGAAGTGGGAAGACTTTATGGTTTTCACAATATAGAAAGCAAGCCATTAATAGGAACCCTTACAAGGGGAGAAAAACCCTATGAAAGAAAGATAGAAGACCTAGCTAAAGGGATTTTACAGGCCATGGGATTAAATGAGGCAATGACCTATTCCTTCATTAGTCCTAGAGCTTATGATAAAATCAAAGTTTCTCAGGATAGTCCATTAAGAAATGTCATAAGGCTCATTAATCCATTAGGGGAAGACTATAGTGTAATGAGGACTACCCTACTACCTAACATGCTGGAACTGTTGAGCAGGAACTATAATCGTGGGGTAGAAGAATGTTATGTTTACGAAATAGGAAATATCTTTATACCTAAAGAATTGCCTCTTAAAGAATTGCCTGAAGAAAGGAAAATCCTTTCCATTGGGTTCTATGGCAAGGAAGACTTTTATTTCCTAAAGGAAATAGTCAATACCCTGTTAAACAGACTAGGCATAAAAGACATTGAGTATGTAAGGGAAGAAAACAATCCAAGTTTCCATCCTGGAAGAACTGCTAAGGTATTAGCCAATGGAATAGATCTTGGTACCCTAGGAGAAATCCATATAGATGTATTGGAAAACTATGATATGAAGGCAAGGGCATATGTTGCCCAAATAGATTTCCATGAGATAGTAAAATTAACAAAGCTAGAACGTAGATACGTACCTTTACCAAAATATCCAGCTGTATTAAGAGACCTGGCCCTAGTAGTTAAAGAAGATGTATTAGTAGGAGAAATTGAAAAGATCATAACTAAACATGGTGAAGGCTTAATAGAGAATATAGAACTATTTGATATCTATAGAGGAAATCCAATTCCAGAAGGTATGAAGAGCGTAGCCTTTTCTATAATCTTTAGGTCTCATAGTAGAACCCTTAGAGACGAAGAAATAAATACAATCTTAGAAACTATAATTAAGGATTTAGAAGATACTTTTGATGCTAAGCTAAGGGCTTAAAAAAGGGTAGATTTTTCTACTCTTTTTTTCAAAATTAGAAGGAAAATACGAACTTTTGTCGAATATATCTTTAAGAAAGTATAAGGGAGTTGAGTAAGTTATGACAGGGAAGAAGAAAATAAATATAGTTATAGATGGTCGTAACTTTACTGTAATAGGAAGTGAACCTGAGGAATATGTAAGGGAATTAGCATTTTTTGTAGATACTAAGATTAAGGATCTCACAAGTAAAAACGACAAGCTTTGTCAAACTATGTCTGCAACCCTGGCTGCATTAAATATTGCAGATGAACTATTTAAGACGAAGGCAAGGCTAGAGGAACTGGAAAGTCAAGCTAAGGATCCTATGGAAAAATATGATGACGTTATTGCTGAATTAGAAAAGTCAAAAACTATAATAAAGGCTTTAGAAATAGAATGTGAAAGCTATAAAGACCAATTGCTGAAGATAAAAATGGAATTAGAAGATGCTGTTAATGAAAGAGCCAAATATAATGAAGCCTTAGAATTAAAGGAGAAGGAATTATCAGAAAGCCAAAAAATGATAAAATCCTTACAGGACAAGATATTTGACAATCAAATAGAATTGATTGAAACTAAAAAGGAATTAGGAGAAGTTTTGAAACGTTTAGATGAAGGGAAAAACTTATTTTCTAAGGAGGATGCTTAAATAAGTGAATGAAAAAATAGAATTATTGGCACCAGTAGGTAGCTTAGAAGCCCTCTATGCTGCTGTACAAAATGGTGCCAATGCAGTGTATTTAGGTGGAAAAGTGTTTAACGCCAGACATTATGCCTCTAACTTTGGCTCTGAACAAATGATAGAGTCAGTTAATTATGCCCATTTAAGGAATGTAAAAGTATATGTTACTGTAAATATCTTATTGGATGATACTGAACTAGAAGAGGCGATAGACTATATTAAATTTTTATATGAAATAGATGTAGATGGTATTATAGTTCAGGATCTAGGTTTAGCAAGTTTAGTAAGGGAGTTCTTCCCAGACATAGAAGTACATGGAAGTACCCAAATGACCATAAACAATTTACCTGGGGCAGAATTTCTCTATGATATGGGCTTTAAAAGAGTAGTGTTGGCTAGGGAAACCCCTATTGATGAGATAAAATATATTCATCAGAAGACCCCCATAGAACTAGAAGCCTTTGTTCATGGGGCCTTATGCATGTCCTATTCAGGCCAATGTTTAATGAGTAGCATTATAGGCGGTAGAAGTGGCAATAGGGGCAGGTGTGCACAACCTTGTAGAATGGCCTATTCCATTGTGGATAAAAAGGGAAACCTGCTTAAGGATTGGGATAAGAAATATATCTTAAGTACTAAGGATTTAAATACCTTAGACAACTTACAGGAACTAATTGATAGTGGCATCATTTCCCTAAAGATTGAAGGCAGGATGAAAAGACCAGAATATGTAGCTACTGTAGTCAGCAATTATAGAAAAGCCCTAGACTATGGCAGCAATAGCCTAAGGCCTGAAGACAATAAAGATGTAGAGCAAATATTTAATAGGGGCTTTACAAAGGGCCTAACCTTTGGAGATTTTGGAAAGGCCTTCTCCTCCATAGATAGGCCAGACAATAGGGGTATATTAGTAGGTAAAGTAACCAATGTAGATAAGCATAAAGTATATATATCTTTACACGATGATGTGGAACAAGGTGATGGCTTAGAACTGGTAACTGGCAATGATGAATATAAGGGGGTTATTGTACCATATAAGGTCAAAAAAGGTACTAGTCTTATTTTAGAAAAGCCTGGCTATATACTAAAGGATTCTCTAGTATATAAAACATCTAGTATGGATTTACTAAATAGGGCAAAATTAAGTTATAGTAAGGACAATATAAAACACCCCATAGATATGGAAGTAGATATAAAAATCGGCTCTAGGCCTAAACTAAAGATTAGGCATAAGGAACAAATAATTGAGGTAGAAATAGATAAAATAGTTGAAGAAGGTCAAAAAGTAAGCTTAAATGAAGACAAGGTAATTGACCAGTTGGCAAAACTAGGTGACACGGTCTATAGCTTAAATAATATAAGTGTAGACCTTGATGATAACTCCTATTTGCCCCTATCTAGCCTTAATCAATTGAGAAGGGAAGCTGTAGAAAAGCTAGATGATATACTGAAGAAGAAAAACAAAAGACAACCAATTGATGAAAAGCTTTATAGGGACAAGAAAAAAGACTTTTTCGCCTATAAGGCCATTAATAGGGATATAGATAATAGAATAAGCATAAGGGTAAGTAATATAGAGCAATTTGAGCAATTGGATTTAGATAAGCTAGATAGAATCTATCTAGGCTTCTATGATAATTTAGATGAAGTCATTGATAAAATCAATAAGCACCAAAAAGAAATCTATATTTGGACAGATAAAATCTTGTATCAAAGGGATTTAGACCAAATAGGAGAAAAAATTGAGCCAATAAAAAATAGAATCCATGGAATTTCTGTATCAAACTTAGGTAGTTTAAAATATTTTAAAGATAGGTTTGATTTAAAAATCCATGGGGATATTGGCCTTAATGTATTTAATAGTTTTACTTTAAATTATCTAAACAGTGTTGGCTTAGATAGTTTAACTTTATCTCCTGAACTAAACCTGACTCAGATTTCAAGGATAGGGGATAAATCCAAGACCATAACTGAGGCCATAGTCTATGGATACTTACCTCTAATGATAACTAAGTATTGTCCCATGTCTGTAGTTAAGGGATGTAAGGATGATAAGGACTGCCATACATGTAATTTTGCAAAGGGATATGGACTTAAGGACAGATTAGGCATGACCTTTTATATGGAAAGGAAACAAGGAGCATCGACTATTTACAATTCAGTGCCTATTTTAGTCCTAGATAGCTTAAACCAAATCTTCAACAAGGGCATTTCTATGGCCCGTCTAGACTTTACTATTGAAAAGGACAATATAAAAGAGATCCAGTCCATCCACTATGATTATTGTCAGGGTAAAATAAATAAAGATGAAATAAGGGAATTTATCGATAGATTTAAGGAGAAAAGCGAGATAACTAAAGGACATTTCTTTAGAGGAGTTATGTAATGGAGTTGATTAGATGAAGGAAAAAACATTGAAGACTTTAGAATATTATAAGATAGTAGACCTATTAGTAGAAAAGGCAGAATCTAGTCTTGGAAAGGAAAAAGCTAAGGAAGTAAAACCCTTAACAGATATAGAAGCAATAGAAACCCTTCAGAGAGAGACAGAGGAAGCCTACTCCCTTTTAATAAAAAGGGGTGCTCCCCCCTTGTTTGGTATTCACAATATAGGTCCTGAGGCCAGAAGGGCAGAAATTGGTGGTACCCTTACTCCTGGAGGCTTATTAAAAATAGCCGATAGCCTTCGAGTATCTAGGGCTTTGAAGATGTATATTAAAGAGACTAAAGAAGATAAAACTTCTAATCACCCTATAATTGAAGGCTTAGTGGAAAACCTAAGGGTCTACAAGCATATAGAAGATGAAATAAATAATGCAATTGTTTCAGAAAATGAGATTTCTGATAATGCCAGTCCTAGCCTTAGAAGCATTAGAAGGCAGATAATCAGCAAAAATGAAGCTATTAGGGATAAACTAAATTCCATAGTAAATTCTCAAAGCAATAGAAAATACCTACAGGATAGTATTGTAACTGTTAGGGAAGGCAGGTATGTAATCCCGGTTAAGGCAGAAAATAGGGCCAATGTGCCTGGCTTAGTTCATGACATGAGTGGTAGTGGGGCAACCCTTTTTGTAGAGCCTATGGCTGTAGTTCAATTGAACAATGAATTAAGGGAATTGGAGCTGAAGGAAAAGGAAGAGATAGAGAGAATACTTAAATCCCTATCAAGCCTTGTAGGTGAAGAGGCAGAAGGCATAGTGAACAATCAAAAAATCCTTCAAGAGCTTGACTTTATATTTGCAAAGGGCAAGCTAGCCTTAGATATGAGGGCAACAAAACCAATACTCAACACTAGGGGCTATATTAATATTAAAAAGGGAAGACATCCCTTATTGAAGGTAGAGAGAGTAGTCCCCATAGATGTATATTTAGGCAAGGATTTTACCTCCCTTATAATTACAGGACCAAATACAGGAGGTAAGACAGTTACACTAAAGACTGTAGGCCTATTAACCCTAATGGCCCAGTCAGGCCTCCATATACCAGCTGACTTTAATTCGGAAATTGCCGTATTTAACCAGGTATTTGCAGATATTGGAGATGAGCAGAGTATAGAACAATCCCTATCTACCTTTTCATCTCATATGGTGAATATAGTAGACATATTGGAAAACGTGGAATATAATAGTTTAATCCTATTTGATGAATTAGGTGCAGGAACTGACCCAACAGAAGGGGCAGCCTTGGCCATGTCCATATTAGACCATTTGCTTAAATTAAATGTAAGGACCATAGCAACAACCCATTATAGCCAATTGAAAATCTATGCCCTTACTACCAAGGGTGTAAAAAATGCATCTGTCGAATTCGATGTGGAGACCTTAAGTCCTACCTATAGGCTATTAATAGGTGTTCCAGGAAAATCTAATGCCTTTGAAATATCTAAAAGGTTAGGCCTTAGTGACGGCATAATAGATTACGCTAGAAACTTAATCTCTAAGGAAAATATTGAATTTGAAGATGTCTTACAGGCCTTGGAAAAGGATAGGCTGGCCATTGAAGAAAACAGGGCTGAAGCAGAAAGATATCGCTTAGAGGTGGAAAGGTTAAAGGAAGACTTGGCTAGGGAAAAGGATAAAACAAAGGAAATGAGGGAAAAGATCCTTCAAAAGGCCAAGGAAGAAGCTAGAACCATACTTAGACAGGCTAAAGATGAGGCAGACACTATTATAAAAGAGTTAAGGACTATTTCTGACATAGAAAAGGATAGGAATAGGAAGATACAAGAAACCCAAGACAGGTTAAAGGAAAAGCTAAATAAGGCTGAGGCAGACGTATCTGCCAATATATTAAATGTAAAATCCAACAAGCCACCAAAGAACCTCAAAGTAGGAGAAACAGTAGAAGTTCTAACCTTCAATCAGATGGGTACAGTATTAGAGGAACCTGATGAAAATGGCAACGTTAGGGTACAGGTTGGTATAATGAAGATTAACACCCATATCTCAACTTTAAGAAGAGGAAAAAGAGAAGAAGAAGACCAAATAAAGGGCAGTATAAAAAATATCATGGGTTCTAAATCTAAGGATATAAAAGCAGAAATAGACCTAAGGGGCAAAAACTTAGATGAAGCCTTCCTTGAACTAGACAAATATTTAGACGATGTTTATATAGCAGGCATGAAGGAAATAAGTATAATTCATGGCAAGGGCACAGGAGTTTTAAGGGATGGTATAAAGGGCTATTTAAGAAGCCATAAAAACGTTAAATCTTTTAGGCTTGGTAAGTATGGTGAAGGTGGAGATGGGGTTACTATTGTAGAGATGAAATAATCCTTGTATTTATGAAAATAATATTGTATATTATATATTAAATTAATTATATATAATTCGATGAATGAGAGAGTAGAATATTTAACCGTGTAACAGCGAGCTGGGATGGTGGAAGCCAGCACATAGGAAATATTCGAAGAGAACTCAGGAGATTATATCTGAAACTAAGTAGGATATTACGGTAGGACCGTTAAAATTTCGAGTGGGCATTTGCCAAGAAGAGTGGTATCGCGGGAGTTCTCGTCTCTTATTTTAGAGACGAGATTTTTTTATACATAGAATAATATGACTATAACCATATATAAAACTAGAGGAGGTAAGAAAATGTTAAATTTCAGGGAAGAAGCTGTTAAGTTGTTAAAAAGTCTAATTGAGGAATTAACAGAGGAGGAAATATCCTCTTTAATAGAAGTACCACCATCTTATGAAATGGGAGATTATGCGTTTCCAGTTTTTAGGCTGGCCAAGGTATTTAGAAAGGCTCCACCAGCCATAGCAGAAGAACTAGTAGGCAAGTTTGAGGAAAGTCCATATTTCGAGAAGATTGAAAACAAAGGTCCTTATGTTAACTTCTTCATCAATAAAAAGAAGCTAACGGAGGTAACTTTGGAGGAAGTTAAAGACAAACAAGACAAATATGGGTCATCAGATATGGGCAAGGGCAAAACTGTCATAGTGGAGTATTCATCTCCAAATATAGCAAAGCCATTCCACATTGGCCATATAAGAACAACTGTTATAGGAAATGCCCTATACAAAATATATAGCTTTTTAGGCTATGACACAGTTGCCATAAATCACTTAGGGGACTATGGAACCCAATTTGGTATGTTGATTTCCGCCATTAAAAAATGGGGCAATCTTGAAGAAATAGAAAAGGATCCTATAAATGAACTATTAAAGCTATATGTTAGGTTTAATGCTGAGGCAGAAGAAGATGAAGCCTTGAGAGACGAGGCCAGATACTGGTTTAAAGAATTGGAAGAAGGAAACCAAGAGGCCTATGAACTTTGGAAATGGATAAGGGAAATATCCTTAAAGGAATTTAACAAGGTATATGACATGTTAAATATAAAATTCGACTCCTATGCAGGTGAGTCATTCTATTCAGACAAAATGCCTGCTGTAATAGAAGAACTGAAGGAGAAGAATTTATTAAAAGAGTCTGATGGGGCCTATGTAGTAGACTTAGAGGAATATGGAATGCCACCAGCCCTAATTATAAAATCAGATGGTTCAACCTTATATACTACCAGGGATATAGCTGCAGCATTCTACAGAAAGAAGACCTATGATTTCTATAAGAATATTTATGTAGTAGGGGCTCAGCAAAACCTACACTTTAAATCCTGGATTAAGATAATCGAACTTATGGGATACGACTGGGCCAATGATTGTATCCACGTTAACTTTGGAACTGTCAGCCTTGAAGATGGTACCCTATCTACTAGAAAAGGAAGGGTCGTATTTTTAGAAGACGTATTAAATACAGCTATAAAAAATACTTTGGAAATAATCAATGAAAGAAATCCAAACCTAGAAAACAAAGAGGAAGTGGCAAAACAAGTAGGTATTGGTGCTGTTATTTTCCAAGAACTATTTAATCAAAGGATTAAGGACTATGTGTTCTCTTGGGATAGGACCCTAAGTTTTGATGGAGAAACAGGACCTTATGTTCAATATACCCATGCAAGAATAAGCTCCCTATTAGATAGGGGTCAATTCAATGAAGAAGACAAAGTAAACTATGATCTACTTTCTTCCGAAGAAGAAATAAACATTATTAGATTATTATACAATTTCCCTAAAGTCATAATAGATGCAATGGAGAAAAATGAGCCTTATATAATCACTAGACATTTAGTTGAAATAGCTAAGGCCTACAACAAATTTTACAATTCTTGCCCAATAATAATAGAAGATGTAGAGCTTAAAAAGGCAAGGCTAATGTTATCTTACGCAACTAAAATAGTATTAAAGACAGGATTAGGCTTATTGGGTATAGAAGCACCAGAAAGAATGTAGATAAGGTAAAATGAGGATGGAAAGGCTACTATTAGACTTATTTCAAAAGGATTATCTAAATAATAAAAACTACACTTATATTTCACAATTAGCTGTAATCACCATAAAATCCTTGTTACCAATGAAAGATGAGGAAGGAATAAGGATTGACTATAGAAGATTTACTGAAGAATATAAATTGTGGTTGAATTATAGAAATGGAGATAACTCTTCCCTGTTAAATACCCAGGGAAGAGTTATTCATGAAATATATTGGGGACAAATAGATGATTCCATAATAAGTAGAATAATCCCCCTAGTCCTTGCCAATAAGGATTACAGTATTATAGAAGAAGAAACTATTAAAAATATCCTTTATACCACTGGAAATTTACAAGTATTATTTGAAGGACTGGCTTTAACTTATTTATTGTTTCTTGTAGTCAATAATTCTAATGGACATCTAGATAATGATAAGTTAATTGATAGCATAAAGGATAAAATCATTTCCTTTTCCCAAACAGATTTTTTAGAAAAGTATGAATCCTGCTATAGGGTTAATATTGAAACCTATAATGGAAACTATAAAGTTGCATTTGAAAGGGAAAAACTGAACCTTTTAAACAGCTTATATACTTTAGAGTCCAATAGATATTCAGCTTTAATAGATAGTATAAAGGTAATAGAAGGAAATGAAGGAAGGACCTTTATAGGCCAAGTCCTATATGACTATTTACATAGGCAAAATAAAGGCTATGAAATCTCAGCCTTCCATTTAAGCTTAGGAGAATATATTATAAATCTAAGAAAATCTAGGATAGATCCTGAAAAACTTAAGATTAAAGAATATATATTACCAGATATCTTTAGCTTTGAGGAAGGACAGGTCTTTTACCATTCCCTTTTAAGGGAGGTAAAAGTAATAAAAAAAGAAGTAAAGGATAAGACCTTGACTTCTCTAATCCAGACAAAAACAGGTATGTATTTGTTTAGAAAATAGGCCCTTGGGGTCTATTTTTTTAGGTATTCTATAAAGTCCTCTTCACTAACTTCAGCCAAGGAACTTAATTCTTCAACTATGCTATCTCTTAAAGTAAGGAATTCATTTACTTTAGTGCTGTTCCCTGTATATTCCAAAGCCTCTATAATTAACAACATATCACTTTTTGAGATTTCTTGAATAGAAATCTTGTCGAATTCTCTCATTGGACATCTCCTTTCTTGTCGTATTATACAATCTATTGTATAAAAAAAGTCCTTGAAATTCAATGAGATTCTTTAATTATTTCTTTCTCTGTATAAGACTTAGATTTAATGGTATAATGTATTTAATTTACTGAAAAGGAAGGTGTAAAATGAAGATAGTTTTAACTACATTAAACTCAAAATTTATTCACACCTCTCTATCTATTAGATATTTAAAAGCTTTTGTTGAAGATATAGTAGATGTGGAATTGAAAGAATATACTATAAACCAAGATATAAATTATATAGCCTCACAACTATTTAAAACCAATGCAGACTTAATTGGGTTTTCGGTCTATATATGGAATTTAACAGAGACCTTGAGGATTTGTGAAATATTAAAAAAGGTAAGACCAGATATAAAAATCCTTTTAGGGGGGCCAGAAGTATCCTTTGATTCCAAGGAAAGTCTAGAAACCTACCCCTTCATTGACTATATTATTTATGGAGAGGGAGAAGAAACCTTTAAGGAATTTCTGGCAGCTATAAAAGATGGTATGCTTGATTTTCAGGATATAAAAGGGCTGGCTTACAGAAGAAATGATCAGGTCATGGTGAATCCACCAAGGCCTTTGATAAGGGATTTAAATACTATACCTTCTCCCTATAATAATATTGGAGATGAGTTTAAAAACAAAATCGTCTATTTTGAATCTTCAAGGGGGTGTCCATTTAATTGTAAGTTCTGCCTATCTTCAACCATAAGGGGAGTTAGATATTTCAGTATAGATAGGGTAAAGGAAGAGCTAGATAAGCTAATTCAGGCTAAAGTAAAGCAAGTAAAATTTGTTGATAGAACCTTTAATGCCAATAAAAAATATGCCATGGAAATAATGAACTTCATAATTGATAAGAATCCGGAGGATATTAATTTTCATTTTGAAGTTACTGCCCATTTATTAGATGAAGAAATCCTTGATTTCTTATCTAATGTAAAGGAAGGCCTATTCCAATTTGAAGTGGGAGTACAATCTACAAATTTAAAGACAATAGAGGCCATAGGTAGGACAACGGATTTTCCAAAACTTAGAGAAGTAACTAAAAGGATAAAATCATATAAAAATATACACCAGCATTTAGACTTAATTGCAGGCCTACCCTATGAAGACTATGGGACTTTTAAAAAATCTTTCAACGATGTATATGAAATAAAGCCTGAAAAAATCCAGTTGGGCTTCTTGAAGCTACTAAAGGGCTCATCCTTAAGGATGAATGAAGAAAAATATGGCTTTAAATATTTGGATATACCTCCATATGAGGTTTTAGAAAACCATTATATTAAGTATGAAGAACTGCTTAAATTAAAATCAATTGAAGAATTAGTTGAAAAATACTATAACGAAGGATATTTTGAGAATTCCTTAGAATATTTAGTTATGAATTTTTATGACAGTCCCTTTGATTTTTATGAAGACTTTAGCCTATATTGGGAGGAAAATGCCTATTATGAAGTTTCAAATAGCAGGACCAGGCTGTATGAAATCCTAATTGAATTTTATGAATGTAAGGGATTTAAAAGCCTAGATATGTTTAAAGAACTAATAAAATATGACTTTATAAAGAACAACAAAAATGCCAGATTGCCTAAGGGCCTATATAATGAAGGGAAAACTTTAGGTCAAAAAGAAATCCACAATATCCTAAAAGATCAGAGGATATTAGACAATTACCTAGTTCAGTATAAGGACCTACCAACTAAAAAGACTATCCAAAATATAAAAATTGAAAGTTTCAGCTTTGATATTTTAAAATTCATAGAAAATGGCTATGATTTAGAATACAAGCTTGATAAAATAATAGAAGAAAACACTTATATTTTATTCGTCTATCAAGAAGGCGTTATAAACAGGTGTAAATCCTATAATATTACCCATATTGTAAAGGAGTTGAGTTAAATTGGACATTATAAAAGACTTTTTGATGATTAACAGGCAGACCTTGAAAAAGTCAATAAATAGTTTAATTAAAAATTGGCCGATTATTTTTACGGGAATAGTGTATACAACTATAAATATTGCCATTATATCTTTTGTAATGACAGTATTTAGGGGCGTTTTATCTATTTTTGCTGGTATTATCTTAGCCATTGTATCTGCCAGCTTGATTTCTAACTATTTTTATCTATTATTTAATATTATCAATTACAACAAAATAACATTACAAGACTTTAAAGATGGCTTTAAACAGTACCTAAGAAAAGTATATATGATTTTCTTTTTGGCCTGGATTGGCAGTTTTCTTTTAGATGCTGTTAGAGGACTCATGGGTTTTGACCCCTATGTTTTAAACTTGATCATTACCTTTTCCATACTTATACTATTAAATGCCTTACCTGAAACCTTATACTTGAAGGTATTGGACCCTATGGATAGTATAATGTACTCATTTGACTTCTTGAAAGAGAATTGGTTCAACTGGCTATTTCCAAATGCCATATTGTATACAATACTCTACCTAGTAACAGGTAGAATAGTCACAAATATATTTGCTACCCATATGAGCATAGGTTTTGGCTTTGATGGAATGGCTTGGATTAGATACCTAATTGGTCAAGGAATATTTTCATTTATTATGATTTATAGGGGTCACTTATATAAGCTATTAAGTACTAGCACAAGAAGAAAAAGAATGTTTATGAGTAAGTTTTAATACGGGGTGAGTAAATGGGTGTTGTAGATTCATATTTTAAAAAGAAGATAGATAAGGTTGCTTTTTTAGAGCTAAATAAAGATACTACAATAGGAGATGGAAGGTATTCTTTAAAGAAAGAAATACCTCTACCTATTAAGACTGATTTATTGGTCAGTGAAATCAAAGAAGGGAATTTGCAGGATGAAATCGATTTATCCCTAATAATAGATGGAATTATATATCTAATGGGTACTGATCCCAACTTCCCATATATCCATGAATATAAGGAAATTTTACATGGAGTAAATGATAAAATATACGATTATATATTTTATCAAGGAATTAAAGCAGTTGAAAAGAATGACAATGATAGTGGAGCTATATATTTCAGAGCATTAAAGCTTATGGATCCAAATAATCTAGATGGGTTATTTAACTATGCTCTGACCCTAGAAGAAATAGGGAAGAAGTATCTTAATATGGATATGGAAGAAAAGGCTATGGAATTCATAAAGAATTCTACAAAGGAACTGGAAGCTATACTAGATATAGATGACAAATACCCCTTAGCCTATTATAAGCTGGGTTATCATTACAAATTTTTTGGCAACTTTTTAAAAGCTAAGTTAATCTGGACTAAGTATTTAACCTTAGATAAGGATGAGTTAAGGCTGCAGGAGATTAGGGAAGAGTTAGATTTAATAGAAGATGACGTTGCCATGGAAACTGGCCTTACCTACCTATACAGGGAGGACTTCCCTAAAGCCATAGATATTTTCGAAAATTTATTAAAAAAATACGATAGTTTATGGGAATTAAAGTACTTTCTAGGGGCATCCTACAAAGGAGTAGGAGATTATGAAAATGCCATAGAACTCTTCTATGGAGCATTAGATTTAAATATGGGAGAATTAGATATCTATAATGAACTGGGCATATGTTTATTTTCAGTTGGGAGAATAGAGGAAGCCATAAACATATTTACTCTAGGTATAGAAAATGTAGGCTATGATTATAGGTTATTATTTAATCGAGGACTATGTAATCTACAAGTAGATGAATTAGAAAAAGCTCATGAAGACATTAGTATGGCAGCCAGTCTAAATCAAGAGGATGAAAACATTAAGGCCCAAAAGGAAGCTCTAGATAGGCTGTTGAAATAGATTTTGACTAGTAAAATAAACAGGCCTAGGTCTCATAATATCAAGGCTGTCTAGGAACTAGTATATGTCTAAGTTTTAAAGTTGTAAAAGTTTTTTTCAAAAAAGGTGTTGACTTTATTTAAGAAACCGTGTATCATAATAAAAGTCAGCACGACATCAAGCACTAACAAGCAGCAAACAAGACAGAAAAAAAGTTAAAAAAGGTGTTGACAAAAAAACAAAAACTTGCTATACTAAGTAAGTGACCTCGCAAGAGGGAATCATGAACCAAGACAACTAAACAGTGTGAAACTTTGAATAATAAACACATGACGTAAGTCATTTAAGAGCTAATCAAACTTTTTAATGAGAGTTTGATCCTGGCTCAGGACGAACGCTGGCGGCGTGC
>JAAYFT010000039.1 GCA_012728125.1 Tissierellia bacterium
CTAAAGTCCGCACTGGAGGAACACAAAAGGTTGTCAATGTAATTTTAATAAATGGAGGTGTTTTCCTTGAAACTTGAGTTAAGAAGAATTCACAGGGAGGATGGCATATGTCTAACAAGTTTAAGGTATTATACTATGTTAATCAGTTCTTTGGACAAATAGGTGGAGAGGAAAAAGCTGGAGTAGCTCCCACATTTGAAGCAAAAACTATTGGGCCAGCATTGGGATTTAACGGTCTATTAGAAGACGAAGGTGAAGTTATCGGTACTATTATCTGCGGAGACAACTATTTCAACGAACATAAAGAAGAAGCTTTAGAATATATTAGGTATACTTTTATTAGCATTTATGTTAATAAAGACCATAAGAAACAGATTGGCAAAAGAAGCATAGATAAATATAGTGCAATCATAGGCTAAGGAAATTCCTTAGCCTATGTTTTTGCCAGTTTTTGATAACATATTAATCCTTGATAATCTAATTAAGTATATCATAATTGGATTTATATATTATACTTTTAAATTCAGTATACTTTTGTTATAATTGTGGTGGTTAAATCAAATTACTATATTGTATAAGGGGGACTAAAATGTCAACGGTATCAAATTACAAAATAGAAGACATAGGAAAGGTAAATCCAATCTTTTCAGCCATAAGAACAACTATTGAGACAGCCTTTTATGGAAATAATGTAGAAAAGGTTTTATCACTAACTGAAGCCTACAAATTAGCCAAAAATTCACCTGGAACCATAGTAACAGATATGCCTGTTTATAAACCAGAAGAGATAGGATTAGATAAAGATGCAAAAATCTTATTATTCAATGATGGAGAAGTAACAGGAAGATTTGCTGGTGCTAGAGTAATTATTGGAGAACCAAAGGTAGATGCAAATCAATATGCAGGTATTGCTAGGGAAGCAGTTTTTAACACTAGATATAAAAAACTATATCATGCAGAAGCTTACATAGGGTTACATGAGGACTTTATGGTTAAGGCACATTTACTTATACCAGAAGGCTATGAAAATACAATGTACAGCTGGATGCTAAATTTCCAATATATAACAGAAGAGTATACTAAAATGTATAAAAACTCAAAAAAACTCCCAGAAGGGGATATCTATATATTGTCTGATCCAGAATATTATCCACCAAGCCATCCAAAAGGATTAGCCTTATTTGAACCAGAACATAACTGTGCCCTATTATGTGGTATGAAATATTTTGGAGAACATAAAAAAGGCACCCTAACCTTAGCTTGGGGTATAGCCAACAGAAATGGATTTGCCTCTTGTCATGGAGGTTTAAAGAGATATAATTTAGAAAACAATAAAACTTATACAATAGGAGTATTTGGACTATCTGGCTCTGGAAAGTCAACCTTAACCCATGAAAAACATGGTGGCAAATATGATATAACTATATTACATGATGATGCCTATGTTATTTCAACAGAAGATGGTTCTTCAGTAGCTTTAGAGCCATCATATTTCGATAAAACCCAGGACTACCCAACTAACCATCCTGCTAATAAATACCTATTAACAGTACAAAACTGTGGAGTTACTTTAGATGAAGAGGGCAGAAAAGTAATTGTAACTGAGGATATTAGAAATGGCAATGGCAGGGCAGTAAAATCTAAACTTTGGGCAGAAAATAGGGTAGATAAAATTGATGAGCCTGTAGATTCCATTGTATGGTTAATGAAGGATAGTACAATTCCACCAGTATTGAAG
Organism: Tissierellia bacterium; assembly: GCA_012728125.1. Classification (GTDB taxonomy): domain Bacteria; phylum Bacillota; class Clostridia; order Tissierellales; family Tissierellaceae; genus JAAYFT01. The sequence goes on from JAAYFT010000039.1 coordinate 1,739, forward strand.
CTAAACAATCCAGTGCTGGCATCTGTAATGGGGGCAACCTTAGCTACAAAGAGGACTACAGCAGAAAGGTTAGAAAAAGGTGTAGACATGAACGCCTTAGTCATTGAACCTTATGCCAACCCCTTTAGGACTTATCCCTTAAGCAACGATTATGAAAAGTTTAAGGAGTTATTTGAAAATAGAAATGTAAGCTGCTATATTTTCAATACAGGACACTTTTTAGATAAGAAGATACCAAAGGAAGTTACCCTAAAAATCCTGGAAGACATAGCAACAGGCAAGGCTGAATTCAAACAATTAGGCAATTTTTCTGATGTAGAATACATGGAAGTAGAAGGCTTTATGCCAAATATGGAATCCAAGGAATATAAGGAAATGTGGGTAAATAGTATTAAGTATAGAAAAGACTTCTTAAAGGAAATGGAAAC
>JAAYFT010000040.1 GCA_012728125.1 Tissierellia bacterium
GGTTTGATTAAAACTTTATAGAGTTTTATAAGTTTTCTGTAACGGTTTCTATAGAAGGTTTGTAGTGAAATCTTTATATGACGAAGCTGAAGAATATACGATTATAAAAGGAGATATAAGGGATAAATCAAAAGAAATATATGTGGAATCTTTTGAAGTAGGTTTAGTATCAATTTTGGACAAAAGTTTTAAAAACTGTGATATAATAGTTATGGATGAATTAGGATGTGCAGAGGATGAGATAAGTACTTTTACATCAAAGGTTTTTCAGATTTTAGACAGTTCAAAGCTTGTTTTGGGAGTTTTAAAAGAAGCTGATTGCAACTTTTTGAATGACATAAGGAGTAGAGGAGATGTAAAAGTAATTAGCATCGATATAGAAAATAGGGACCATGTTATCAAAGATATAAAGGATATATTGAGTGATTTTATAAATTCACCCTACCTATAAGGAATTGTAACGGTCGATACAGTGCCATACAGTCAACGACATCTTCGAATTAATTCTACCTATGAGGAATTGAAACCCGAACAGTTCAACCATACCCTCATTTATCTGGTCAAGATTAAATCTTACCTATAAGGACTTAACCAGTAAAAGCACCTAAGTTTAGGTGCTTTTTGTTGTGTTTCAAAGTTGCAGAGTACTTTGCCAACTTTGAAGTAGTTTTGGGAGTATCATCTCTTACTTAAAACACTCTTAAGAAATCTAGTCACTCAACCGATACTCTATATAGTTAGGCAAGAGGGGGTTTTTTATGTATACTCAAAGCAATTTTTGGACATAAACATAAGCATTGCAATTATTAGAAATTGTATTTGAGGGCTAATCTACTATGAAAGGAATGATAAAGATAATGAAAAGATTAACTATTTTTTCAGCAATTGCAGTAATATTAATAATGGTTTTTGGAATCAGTGTTATAGCATCTGCAGGTTCTGATGAAGCTATAGTTGCAGTACAGTCTTGGGATATTGTTTTGCTAAAGGGTAATTATGTGCCTATAAGGAGTTATAAAATTTTTGACAACAATTATTTTAAACTTAGGGATATTGCATGGGTCTTGTCAAGCACACCAAGTAGATTTGATATTATGTATGATGGGAAAACAGATACCATAAATATAATAACTGGAAAAGAATATGCTGGAGTTGAAGGAACAGGCTCTGATAACTTAGGTTATAAACACACAGCTAAAGATACAACATCCAAGATTAAGGTGGATGGGGTATCAGTTGATATTAAAGGCTATAATATTAATGGAAATAATTTTTATAAGCTTAGGGACTTAGGAGAAGCCCTAGGTTTTGACATTACTTGGGATGGCAGCAATAATAGAATAAATATATTGCCTGGTGCTCCTGACAATGCCTATAAAGTGGAAACCTCCCATGAAATAACTAGCAAAAATAGACTTACCACATACTTCCCAAGATGGAAATCTCAACTAAGCTCTTACATTATAGATAATAAAGATGGGACCATAAGCATAATAGAGCCTAATATGATGAAAGAAGGAGAAGAGTCAAAAAATATAATTACCATTGATACATATGATAAAGAGTACAATTTAGTAGATTCTAAAGAGATTGAATTTGAACTTCCCCTATTTGGTGGATTTTTCAGCGAAAAAAATTACAACTACATTGCATTTGGACAAACCAATAAAGAAGAGAACGACAATAAGGAAGTAATACGAATAGTAAAATATGATAAAGATTTTAACCCAATTGACAAGGCTTCAATTAAGGGAGGAGAAAGTTATACAGTTGTACCTTTTGATGCAGGCTCAGGTAAAATGGATAAGTATGGAAACATGCTTGTTTTCCATACTTCAAGGGAAAGATATACTACTGAAGATGGGTTAAATCATCAGTCTCAATTGACTATTTTTGTCAATACGTCAACTATGACTGCCATAAACTATATGGGTAGATTTCAGAGTAACCACGTAAGTCATTCCTTTGACCAATACGTCCTATTTGATGGAAGTACTCCTATATACTTAGACCATGGAGATGCTTATCCTCGTTCAGTAGTTTTGACTAAGGGGGACCTTGGTGAAACTTCTGGCACATACAGAAGAGATCCTCGAATAGACTTGTTCAAAATCCCAGGCAGAACTGGGGCCAATGCCACTGGAGTTTTAATTGGCGGATTTGAAATATCATCAAAGAACTATATTGTTGCCATGAACACTGTAGACCATTCCTTGGTAGAAGATTATACTTCTTTTCAAATGGTTGGACTAGACTATGACCAGAGGGATGTTTTAGTTGCTGTTACTCCTAGGGCAGGCTTTGGAAGTGGCGGAGTTAAACATATAACCCATGGAAAATATGTTGGTACAGATAAGAATAGTTCTGTTCCCCAATTAGTTAAGATAACAGATGACAAGCTTGTCCTTATGTGGCAGGAGCATGATAGAGAAGGTCAGCCTTTAAGCGTAAAATATGTCCTAATTGATGAAAATGGAGAGGCGTTGGGCCAAGTAAAGGAAGTTAAGGACTTCCTATTATCTGAGTGTAAGCCCATAGTAGTTGACAATAAACTTGTGTGGTATACTAATGATGCTGGCGAGAGGATAATCTACACTATTCCATTATCATAAATACCTGTTCCCTATAGTCATGGACTTTAGATGTTGTAGTGTCACAAATAGATTTTTTGGGAAAAGTTGGAGTTTATTTTTAATACACTCCAACTTTTTTTATAGAACTTATTTGCTTAATATGCGATTATTAATAGCTTGCTAAATAACCATTGCATATATCGCTTTAATGTGATAAAATATCCCTTAAATTTAAAACGAAGGATGAGGGACATGCAAGCAAAACTGAAGAATATTTTTTCCATGACTGTATTTGGTACCATAGCCATATTTGTAAAAAACATCCCCCTTTCTACAGGGGAGATTTCACTATTTAGGGCAGTTATAGGTCTTATGGTTATATATATTTATAAACTATTTAGTGGAAATAGGCTTGATTTTAAAGAGTTGAAAAAGGACTTACTCCTATTGCTTTTATCAGGCATGGCCATGGGCTTTCAATGGGTACTCCTATTTCAAGCCTATAAGTATACTACTGTATCCTTAGCGACCCTTAGCTATTACTTTGCACCGGTTATTCTTATTGTACTTAGTAGCATACTTTTAAAGGAGAGGCTGACACTAAAGCAGGTAATCTGTTTTATAATGGCTACCTTAGGCCTTGTAATGATAATAGGTTTTCAAGGTATAGATTTAACCAATACAAGCACCATAGGAATCCTATATGGACTAGGGGCAGCAGTCTTATATGCAACTGTTATATTCTTAAATAAATTGATTAAAAATGTTACTGGCATTGACCGTACCTTTATACAGTTTATAGCTTCAATAATAGTACTTACACCTCATGTGTTAGTGAGTTCAGGTATAAATATTATGACTATAGATATGATGGGGCTTTTGAACCTACTTATACTAGGTGGTTTTCACACTGGTTTTACCTACTGCATATTCTTTTCTTCTGTTAAGGACCTTAAGGGGCAAAAGGCATTAATAATGGCTTAAAAGGGGATATTGTGAAAAACCTAGTCCATAGAGACTAGGTTTTTTGGTGTAACCAGATTTGTGAGTTTAAATATAGATGAGGAATTGATTGTTGGTTGGGTATAATAGGTTTAGGGAGGTTGAGTATATGGATTATACAAGACTATATATTAATGGAGAATGGGTAGAATCAAACTCAAAGGAATTTATTGAAGTTGAAAATCCAGCCACCAGGGAAATCATAGGTAGGGTGCCGAGGGCCAACAAGACAGATATAGACTATGCTGTTAAGTCAGCCAAGGAAGCCTTTGAAACGTGGCAGTATACAGACCTGTCTACAAGGATTTCTCTTATGGAAAAATTAATAGGGGAACTGTACAATAGGGCAGATGATTTTGCAGACATGATAGTTAAGGAATTAGGCAGAGGTAGAGACTTTGCCCTAAAGACCCACACCTTACCTTATATCAAGGATGGGGAGAACTATATAAGAATAGCTAAGGAATACGAATTTGAAAAGGATATGGGAGACCATATAATTAGAAAGGAACCTATTGGAGTAGTAGCTGCCTTAACGCCTTGGAACTACCCACTAGGACAAGTTACGAAAAAAGTAATCCCTGCCATGCTAACTGGCAATACTGTCATATTAAAGCCAAGCCAAAACACGCCTTTAGTAGCCTATATCTTGGCAGATGCCATAGACAAGGTAGGCTTTCCAAAGGGAGTGTTTAACCTAGTTACAGGTGCTGGTGGAGAAGTAGGCAATATTTTGGTAGAGCATAAGGACGTAGATATGGTAACCTTTACTGGATCTACAAAGTCAGGTAGGGAAGTAGCCCAAAGGGCTATGAAGAGTATAAAGAGGATAACCCTAGAGCTAGGAGGTAAATCACCTTCTGTTATACTAGAGGGAGCAGATATAGAGTTGGCAGTTAAAAGAACCCTAGACACTGTCTACAACAACACAGGCCAGACTTGTAGTGCCTACACAAGGCTATTGGTTCCAGAGGATGAAAAGGAAAAAATCGAAGAAGTAGTCATCAATATGACTAAGAAATACCCCTTCGGAGACCCTGCATTGTCTCCAACCAATATAGGGCCTGTTATTTCAGAGAGACAATTCTTAAAGGTTAAATCCTATATTGAAAAGGGAATAGAAGAAGGAGCTAGACTCATATACGGTGAAGTGCCAAAAGAATATGATAAAGGGTATTATATAAAGCCTGTAGTATTTTCAGATGTTGATAATAATATGGTAATAGCCAAGGAAGAGATCTTTGGACCTGTCCTATGTATCATCCCTTACAAGGACAAGGAAGATGCCATTAGGATAGCCAACGATACAGAATATGGTTTGGCTGCAGCAGTGTTTGGGCCAGATGAAGAGGCCAAGGAAGTGGCCAATAAGATAAAGGCTGGAAATGTTAATGTTAATAATGGTAGGTTCACTAGAAATGCACCTTTTGGTGGCTTTAAGGAATCAGGCCTAGGTCGAGAAGGTGGAGTATTTGGCATGGAAGAGTTTTTAGAGATCAAGGCCATATTTAAATAAGGGCTAAATTTTAACTCCCTTAATAGATTCAAAAACCTTCATTCTAATAGGATGAAGGTTCGTTTTTTGCAATAAAATAGTAATAATAGATTATTTATATTTTGAATAGGGTAAATTTTGTATATATGCCTTAATATTTGACTTAGGATATTTATAGACTACATAATAATAAACATAGGAGGATAGAAATGGGAAAAAACAATAAAAAGCTTGCTTTACTATTAAGTACTATTATGCTACTAACCCTTATAATCCAGGGTGCTATTGTATATAAGATAAATATGGACATGCTAGAAGGTGGGCGAGTAGATATTGAGGGGCTTTCCAGTAGTTTAATTAAAAGTTTAGTCATCATAGGTCTTATATCCATAGTTATTTACGCCATTATCAGCATATATTTCATAAATAAGTCTCAAGGGCATATGGAGTCGCTGTCTAGGGAACTTGATAATGTGAAGGATTATAATAGAAAGCTAACAGACCAGGTACAAGATGTTGTAGCTGAAATTTCGTCTTCTTCTGAAGGGCTGGACTCAGTTTCAGAAGTAGCTGCTACATCAATCAAAGAAATATCCAATGTTATATATAATATTGAGGGGAAAACTATTGAACAGATCACTAAGGCAGAAAAGTTTACAGAAAGTGTAGAAGAAATGAGTAAGCTCTTATTGGATAATGAAAGATCCATAGAAGACTTAAAACTAGTCAATGAAAATATGGAGGTGAGCAAAGAAGAAGGCTATGACATGATAGAGCAACTGACTAAGAGCAACAAGGATAGCGATAAGGCCTTAAAGGCTGTAACCCATGTTATAAACTATACTAGCGGCAAGGCTGGAGAAATTGAGAAGGTAGTTCTGATGATTGAGGAAATTGCAAAACAGACTAATCTGCTGGCATTAAATGCCTCCATAGAAGCAGCAAGGGCAGGAGAAGAAGGAAGGGGCTTTGCTGTTGTAGCTGATGAAATAAGGAAGCTTGCAGAGGAGTCTGATAGTTTTGCTAAGGATATTAGAAATATCATAGATGAACTTAAGAAATCCTTCCAATATGCTGGTGCAACTATGGAATATACTGACAAGATGACCAAGAAGCAAAATGAAAACGTTGAAAAGACAAAGGAAAGCTTTGAGAAAATAACTACTTACATCAATAAGACTAAGGAAATTGTTGAAAGCTTGAGTATGTCAAGGACCCTTTTATCTGATAAAAGGGATGAACTAATAGGTATTGCAGGAGAATTGGGAGCTATTACTGAAGAAATCAAAAGAGCAACTGAAGAGTCCCATGCTGCACTGCAAAATAAGGCTTTAGGTATTGAAGGGATTGCAAGCTCAACAGAAAGACTAGCAAACCTATCTTCTAAGTTGCTTTCCATAGTAAATAATCAATAGATTTTATCTCCAAAATAAGATAAACTTAATTATATATGATAGGATATTCTAATAGAATAAGTTTAATAAGAGATTTACCCAATTTAAATCCTACTATTAGTATAGAAACATTTGGAACATTGGAAAGTGATTAAAGGATGGAGGGAATCTAATTGAGAGAAAAAATCCAGGGCTTTATAACTGACTATGTAATGAATCACAACCATAATGGGCTTTTTAGGGAGCCTCTAATAGGATTTAGCAGTGCAGAAGATGCAAGATATGAAAATATTAAGGAAATTATTGGACCCCACCATTTACATCCAAGGGAGGTCTTGCCTACTTGTAAAACTGTCCTTTCCTTTTTCATACCCTTTACTAAAAAGGTAGTAGATAGCAATATTGCAGAGGGTAAGACCAAGGTTTCCTATATATGGGCAAAGACCTATTATGAATGCAACAATCTAATCAATAGTTTATCAGGAGACTTAATTGAATACTTAAGGGGATTTAATATTACCGGATCCACTGTACAAGCTACCCAGGGATTTGATAAGGTAAAATTTGTAGCTCCCTGGTCCCATAAATCAGCAGCAGTTATAGGAGGCTTAGGAGAGTTAGGGCTTCATTCACTGTTGATTACGGACAAGGGCTGTGCAGGTAGACTAGGGACTGTATTTTTAGATGTGGAGATTGAGCCAGAGGACAACAAGGTCCCAGATGAACCACGCTGCTTGTATTATAGGGATGGGTCTTGTACAGAATGTGTAGATATGTGTCCAACTAAGGCCTTAAGTGTTGATAGTCTAAATAAGAAGATATGCTATGAAAAATGTCTTCATACCGATGAGTTTTATTCTGATTTAGGGACATGTGATTGTTGTGGAAAATGTTCCCTTGGACCTTGTGCTTATTTTGAATAATTATATATTGACAGCAAAAATGGAACCAATTTGGTTCCATTTTTTTATATATGAATTGGCCTGTCTATGGCCCCTAGGGCTGCCTCAAAGACTATTTCAGATAGGCTGGGATGGGGGTGAATAGCCTTGGACAAATCATAGACTGTACCTTCTAGCTGCATTGCTGCCACTGCCTCACCAATCATGTCCGTGGCATGGGATGCCATTATATGAACACCTAGGATTTCACCATACTCATTATCGGAGATGATCTTGATGAATCCTACAGATTCACCTTCTGCTAGGGCCTTGCCATTGGCTGCCAATGGGAATTTACTTACGGTAATGTCATGGCCCTTTTCTCTAGCTTGTTCTTCAGTAAGGCCTACACTGGCTAGTTCTGGGAAAGTATATACACATTGGGGGACTATGTTATAGTTTAAAGTGCTTTCTATACCCATTATATTTTCTGCAGCTACTATACCTTCTGCAGAGGCCACATGGGCTAGGGCATATTTGCCATTTAAGTCCCCTATGGCATAGACACCTTTTATGCTTGTTTCCATTTTATTATTGGTTACTATGAAGCCCCTGTCATCTATTTCTAAATCTAAATTCTTCACCTGGCTTAAATCTGGCTTTACTCCTAAGGATACCAGGTACTTATCTCCCTTAATAGTTTTTTCTTCTCCCTTATGGTCTATCTTAACTCCAGCATCACTGAAGGATATTAGCCTAGTAGAGGTTAAGATATTGATGCCTTCCCTTTTTAATTGCTTTTCCAAGGTCTTGGCCATTTCATTTTCAACACTGGATAGTATTCGGTTTGACCTTTGGATTATAGTTACATTAGACCCCAGTGCCTTGAACAGGGTGGCAAATTCTACTGCTATAACTCCGCCCCCTACTATTACTAAATCCTTGGGGATTTCTTCAAGCTGTAAGGCTCCCTTACTATTGATGGCCTTGCCAGACCTAACTAAGTCATCTAGGCCAGGGATTGGGGGAGATGAATCACCTGCACCTATGGCTATTATCAGATTTTTTCCTGTTATAACCTGGCCATTCACTTCAATTTGATTTTTATTTAAAATAGTCCCCTTGCCTTCATAGAGGTCTATCTTATTCTTCTTAAATAGGCCATATATCCCAGTCACTAGCTGGTTTACAATCCTGTCCTTTCGCTTTAGTAGTAGCTGCCAATCTACTTTAATAATAGACTTATCAACACCTACTATGCCAAAAGTCTCTGCTCTTTGAATATCCTTATATAGCTTTGCAGTCTTTAGGAGGGTTTTAGTAGGTATACAACCCCAGTTTAGGCATACTCCACCAAGTCTTTCCTTTTCAACTACAGCTACCTTGGCCCCTAGTTGGGCTGCCCTAATGGCAGCCACATAACCTCCAGGCCCTCCACCTAAAATCAACACATCATAGTTAGCCATATTATCACCTTTACCTTTCTATGATTTTAGAAAAAGCATATCTGGATTGGATAAGAGGTCCTTTAATAGATTCAAGAACCTTGCTCCGCTGGCACCGTCTATTATTCTATGGTCATAGGACAAGGATAAAGGTAAAACATAGGCAATTACAATTTCATCGTCCTTCACGATAGGCTTTTTAACTATCCGGCCTAGGCCAAGGATTGCTGACTCTGGGTAATTGATTATTGGTATTCCAAAGTATCCACCAATGGAACCGTAGTTGGTAATACTAAAGCTGCTACCCTTTAACTCATGGAGTTCTGCCTTGTTTTCCTTAGCCCTAGTAGTTAAGTCTTCTATTTCCTTAGCTAGGTCTATAATAGACTTTTTATCTGCATCCCTTAGGACTGGTACCATTAGACCTCTTTCTGTATCGGTGGCTATGCCTATATGGTAGAAGTATTTTAGTATCAGGTCTTGATTTTCTTCATCGTAGGTGGAATTAAACTCTGGGAATTCCTTTAAGGCTTTGATGACTGCCTTTATGATAAAGGGTAGATAGGTTAGGTTAATTCCTTCTTCTTTGAGGCTATCCTTATGTCTATTTCTAAATTCAACTAATTTACTAATATCTATTTCATCCATGGCAGTGGTGTGAGGTATGGTAAATCTTGATTTTACCATCTGGTCTGCAATGGTCTTTCTAATCCTAGATAGAGGAATTCTTTCAATATCTTCTTTATATTCTTCTTCTTTTATTGCTGGTAATTTAGGTTCACTTGAAGCTTGTGTCATAGGTCTAGTAGAAGCTTCTTTGGCCTTTAATATGTCTTCCTTCATGACTCTGCCATTGGGGCCTGTGCCTAGGACACTTGTAATATCTATACCTAAATCCTTGGCTAATTGTCTAGCAACAGGTGTAGCCAATACTTTTTTCTTAGAGCTTAGCTTAGGTGTAGATTCTATTGTTTCATTACTTGCAGGGATTACTTCTGAAGAAGCTATTACCTCTCCTACTACTCCTGCAGTTTCTTCTTCTTGAACTACTTGGCTTTCAACTTCTTTGGCTTCTCCTCCTGTATCTATGACAACAAAAACTTGGTCAACTTCAATAGTATCTCCTTCTTCAAACTTCAATTCTAATACCTTGCCTGATCGTGGAGAGGGTATTTCTGTAGTTACTTTATCAGTTTCTACTTCTGCTAGGGATTGGCCTTCTTCAATCCTATCACCAGTATTGACCAACCACTTTACCAAGGTTCCTTCCATTATACCTTCCCCTATATCTGGAAAACGAAATTCGAATTTCATATAATCACTCCTTCCTAATATTTCACTAGGTCTTCTATGGTTTTTGCTATTCTTTCAGGAGATGGTATATAATGCTTTTCTCCTCTAGGAAGTGGGAAGGTAGTATCGAAGCCAGTTACCCGAGTAGGAGGAGCTTCTAAATATAGGAAGGCCTTTTCATTTATTACAGATATGACCTCTGCTCCTGGTCCGAAGGACTTAGGTGCTTCATGAACTACAATGGCCCTACCAGTTTTCTTCACAGATTCTACAAAGGTCTCCCTATCCATTGGAGATATGGTCCTAAGGTCTATGATTTCAGGATGGATACCCTTTTCTTTAACCATTTGGCTGGCTTTTTGCACATCCCTTACCATGGCACCCCAGGTAATTATGGTTACGTCTTCTCCTTCTTCTACGATTTTTGCCTTACCTATTGGCAGCTCATAGGCATTCTCTGGTACTTCTTGTTTAAATGCCCTGTAGATCCGCTTTGGCTCTAGGAAAAGTACTGGGTCTGGATCCCTTATGGCTGCAATTAGTAGTCCCTTGGCATCATAAGGAGTAGAAGGTATGATTACTTTTAAGCCAGGTATATGGGCGTATAGGGCTTCTGTGCTTTCAGAGTGGTGTTCCAAGGCCCTGATTCCGCCACCATAGGGGGCACGGATTACCATGGGCAGGGTATATCTACCTCTGCTGCGGTTACGCATCCTGGCCACATGGCTGATGATCTGGTTAAAGGCAGGGTAGGAAAACCCCATAAATTGCAATTCTACCACAGGCTTTAGTCCATTTATGGCCATGCCTACAGCAGTACCTACTATGGCTGATTCAGCCAGGGGACTGTCAAAGACCCTATCCTTACCAAATTTCTTTTGCAGGCCTGCAGTGGCCCTAAAGACTCCACCTTCTAGACCTACGTCCTCACCATAGACTACTATGGTAGGATCATTTTCCATTTCATTTTCTAAAGCCTGGTTAACAGCTTGAACTATATTTATAACGTTAGCCATCTTATTTACCTCCTTCTAGAAATTCTTTATATTCCCTTAATTGTTCCTCTAATTGTGGAGGCATTTTTTCAAAATGGTATTTAAATATATCTTCTATTTCAGTATCAGACTTGTTTTCTATTGCTTCAAAGGTTGAGACCACTTCTTCTTCTAGTTCTTTCTTTAGATTTTCTTCCCATTCTTCAGTGATTAGGTTTCTATTTAATAGATATCTCTTAAATCTTAGTATTGGGTCTTTTTCTTTCCATTCTTCTACTTCCTTTTCATCCCTATATAGGGTTGGGTCATCGGAAGTAGTGTGGGCACCTAGCCTATAGGTATAGGCTTCGATTAAAGTTGGACCTCCGCCATTTCTAGCCCTGTCTATGGCTTCTTTTGTGGCAGTATACATGGCAAATATGTCGTTGCCATCTACCAATATGCCTGGTATTCCATAGGCTATGGCTTTTTGGGCTAGGGTCTCACTTTTTGTTTGAATATCTCTTTTGGTGGATATGGCATACTGGTTATTTTGAATAATAAATATTACGGGAGCATTAAATACTGCTGCAAAGTTAATGGCTTCATGGAAGTCTCCATGGGAAGTACCACCATCACCAATATAGGTTACAACAACGTTCTTCTCTCCCTTAATATTGTTGGCTATTCCAATACCTGCTGCGTGTTGGAACTGTGATCCTATGGGTACAGATACAGGTAATACCTTTACACCTTCTGGCATGTGGCTTCCCCATTCATTGCCGTACCAGTATAGGTAAATATTCTTTAAAGGTACTCCTCTAACAAGCCAGGCTCCCAATTCCCTAAAGGCTGGCACTAACCAGTCTTCCTTCTCCATGGCATAGGCACTACCTACTTGGGTGGCCTCTTGACCTAAGTTTGGGGCATAGGTCAGCATCCTACCTTGCCTTTGGTAGGACAGGGCTTTTTCATCTATAGTTCTTGAAAATAACATGGTTCTATAGAGGTACAACAATTGGTCATCTGTTAAGTTTGGTAGTTTATCTTCATCGATGATTTTTCCATCTATATCTAAAATCCTAAAGTGACTTTCTCCTATGGGTTTAACCCCTTCAAATCTCATACAATTACCTCCTTATAAATGAGATGGATTAGCAATTGATAATGATTATCAACTCTATTATATATATTACCTATATAAGCCTTATTAAACAGGAGACAGGCTAAATTTAAATTAACTTTTATTAATGAAATAATGTTATGAATTACTAGTTTTTTTGGGTATAATATATAGATATGAGGTGATTTTATGGACAAGAAGGTAAGGCTTTGGACTAGGCAGGACATAAGGAGTTTAGATGAGATTAAAACTAAAGGAGTGTATAGGGTAAAGAGGGCTTACATAGAAGAACAGTTTGAAGATATAGCCTACCACTATATACCCTTATATAAATGGTTTGTAGATAAGGCCAGTAAAATGGTTCCAAAACCAGAGGAAGTAGAATTTCCAGTTTGGTGTTCCATAAGCGAAGAAAATATGTTAAGGCCCATAGAAAATACTGTAGTCTATGTATTAGAAGTAGATGAATCGGAAGTTATCTATTTTGATGGCATGAAGTGGGATTATGTATTAAACCATTTATACATACCTAAGGATATGGAAGACTTAAGGAACTACCAAAAAGAACTTGAAAGAAAGGGAATAAAGGACTCCTTTTCCTTTATAGATGGCAAGTATGCTAACTTCTATCCTCTGGAGAAGAAAAGAGTAATGGATAGCTGGGTCAGGATATTTGAAATTGATGAGTGGAATATCTTTACTATCCAGGCCAATATTTGGGAAATAAGAGAAGATATGATTGTGGATATTATTTACTACGAGGGATAGTCTTATTTTATCAATAAATTATATAACCTTATAATAAAGATTCTCAAACTCTTCTATGTATATCATTGCAGATAACCTATTTTGTTAATATATTGTAACCTCATTGTAAATAAATGGGCTGGATTTCTTGTTATAATTTATAGAAATTCAACTTTACGGAGGTGCAATATGAAAAAAATCATAGTTTATGGCTTAGCTGTATCAATGACCATATCCCTTATAGGTTGCGGTGCTAAGGAAAAGGAAAATGCTCTAGTAAATGAGCCTCAAGTTAAAATAGAAAAGGAAGTAGATATAGATAAGTTTAGTGAAGAAGATATAATCAGCCTAGTTGAAGAGTTTGGCAGCAAGCTAAAAAGTGTAGCCTTATTATCTCCTATAGAGGACTTGGAAAAGTCTATGAAGGAAAATTATGGTGATTATGTAGTTGAGGAACTTATAGACAAATGGCTGGAAAACTTAGATCAGGCACCAGGCAGGTTATTATCTAGCCCATGGCCAGAGAAAATCGAAATAATAAACTTAGAAAAAGTATCTGATACAGAGTTTGTTGTAGAAGGTAAGATTGTTGAAGTTACAAGTGTAGAAGGTGAGGAGATAACTAGGCCTATTACACTTAGTGTAAAAAATATGGGGGATAAGTGGCTGATCTATGATGCAGAACTAGGCTCATATGAAGAATAAGCTTATTAAAGACTCTTAGGAGTCTTTTTTTGTTGGTTTGAGAGCGATTAATGAAAAATAAAGAAGGATTTTAAATAGTTATGTAGAATATATACTATATAGGTTAAGTTATGGTGTAACTTTTAAAAAGGAGGATATTATGCAGATTAAGATAGGCTTTTCAAGCAATGAAGATATTCAATTGCCAGTTCATTATAACCATATTTTACAGGCTTTTATTTACAATAACATAGATAGGGATTTGTCTGTGTTTTTACATGACAATGGGTATGCAAGTAATGGCAGGGTGTTTAAACTATTTACCTTTTCTAGGATACTAAATCGGGCCAGAAACGAAAATGGCAGGTTTAATTTCGGGAAGAAGATAGACCTGGTAGTGTCATCACCACTAGATAATTTCTGTAGATCCATTGCCAACTCCATGTTGCAAAAGGAAGAGCTGATCCTTGGTCAAAACAGGATCAAGGCTGAGGAAATACAGATATTCGACAACTACGTAGATGATGATGAAATAAAGGTAAGGACCTTATCGGGAATAGTGGCCTACAGTACCTTTCTTAAGCCGGATAATAGGAAATACACCCATTATTTTATGCCGGAGGAAAAGGATTTCAGTAGGATAGTAAGCGAAAACTTAGTTAAAAAATACAATGCATTACACAATACTAATCTAAGCTTTGATGAGGGTATAGAGATCATCCCCTTGGAAGAACCTAGGCAGATCCTAACCTATTATAAAAACTTTATTATTAAATGTGTCGATGGCAAGTTTTTGATTAGGGGGGATAAGAGGCTACTAAAGTTGGGACTAGATGCAGGCTTTGGGGGGAAAAACAGCCAAGGCTTTGGCTGTGTAAGGCTATTTTACTAAAATATATAGTTTTTTGAATTTATTTGTAAAAAAATATGGACAAGTTAAATTTATAGTATATAATATTAGTAATTTATTTACAGAAGGTGGGAAGGAGAATGCTAAAGTTTTTCAGAAACTCTAAGAAACAAACAGAACCCATGATGGTGGAGGAAAAGAACCAGCGGGAAGAAAGCACCCATGTCAGCATGGGGATACTAAAGAAAAACCAACAACATATAGTAGAAAGACTTGCCATGAAAATAGAGGAGACAGCCTTTGCTACGGACAACCTAATTAAGATTACATATGATTTGGCAGACCATGTAGAAGTACAAATGGATTCCATAAACAAGGTAATAAATGAAATTGGGTCCTATTCAGCCCTAGCAGAAGAAGTATATGCCAATACAGAAAGCTCAAAGCAAATAGCTGCTGACACCTTAGACATAGCCCAAACAGGCAATGAAGCAGTTAATAATTCTATTAATGCCATGAAAGAAATAGAAAAATCTATGATATATGCTAAAGAAGTAGTTGATAACTTAAATAAAAAGGCAAAACAAATAGATGAAATAATAAAGGTCATTAATGGTATAGCATATAATACTAATCTTTTGGCCCTCAATGCCTCCATAGAAGCAGCAAGGGCTGGAGAAGTAGGTAGGGGCTTTGCAGTTGTAGCCGATGAAGTTAAAAAGCTGGCAGACAACAGTGCCAAGTCTGCCAACGAAATAGCCAAGGTCATTGCTGAGATCAATGAAGAAGTTGCCAATACTATAAATGCCATGAATGAAAGCATGGAAAAGATCCAAGAAGGTACCAATATAGCTGAAGAAACTAAAAGTGTATTTGATGACATAATAAGGGCTGTAAATTCTACTACCCAAGTAACAGAAGATATAAATGATGCCATCGCTAAGCAAACTGAAAACCTGGAAAATGTAATCAACTATACACAGGATATGACTGATAACTCCAATAAGGTTATCTCCTTAGTAGATATTGCATCACTAAATACCCAATATGCCAGAACTGCTCTTGACACCTTGTCCCTAGCATCTAAGGACTTGATGACTATTTCCAATAAGCTACTAGATGCCATAGATGACCATGATGAAGAGGAGACAATTTTAAATATTTCTATAAACAATAAGCCTTTAGAATTTGACCCTCATTTGGCCAATGACCAGGACAGTGCTCAAATCCTAATGAACATATATGGTTCTCTACTATATGTAGGTTCAACGGGAGAAGTATCGCCAGGACTGGCTAAAAACTGGTATGTGGAAGAAGATGGACTTACTTGGATATTTACCTTGAGAAAAGGGGCCAAGTTCCACAATGGCAGGGAGGTAACTGCTGAAGATATTAAATACTCTTATGAGAGGATGACATCTCCAAGGCTTAAGTCCCAAAATACTTGGTTCTTAGACCATATTGAAGGAGCAGAAGACTATATAAATGGTAGGGCTAATGAAATATCTGGTGTACAAGTCCTAGACAGGTACAGGCTATCAATTAAGCTAATTAGCCCCTATAGTGGTTTTTTATTAAATCTAGGCCAGTTTACTACATCCATATTAGCCAAGGAAGATGTGGAAAGAGGCAAATTAACAGGTTGTGGGCCTTATATTCTAGAAGAAGTAACAGATGAATACTGTGTCCTAAAAGCCTTCAAGGATTATTATGGCGGTGAGCCCTTCATAGATAAGATCATAGTTAATTATAGGCATGATGATTTGGTGGAAGGTTTAGCTAAGGGCATATATGACTTCATTACCGTAAATGGCAAAGAAGCCCTTGAAAAAATAAAGAAGATGCCAGATGTGACCATTGCCCTTGGTGATGTATTGGGTACCTACTATGTAGGCTTTAACTTAGAAAGCAATTCTATACTAGCTAGGAGCAAGGAAGCTAGAAAGGCAATAAACATTGGCATTGATAAGAAGAGGATAATAGATAGTATACTGGGAGATTTAGGGGAAGAGGCTAAAGGGCCAATTCCACCAAAGATTATAGACAACACCTATCTTCCTGGTTTTTCTTATAACCCTACTAGGGCAAGGGAGATTTTACAGAAAGAAGGCCTATTAAGTGGCGAAAAAGTAAAGGTTATCATAAGGGATGAACCTGAAACTGCCTTATTCTATAGGTTAAGCAAACATGTAATAGAGGATTTAGAAAACCTAGGCCTTAATTTACAGGTAGAAGTAGTATCTCCGCGAGACTATCTAAGGCCTGAAACCATTGCAAAATGCCATATATTCATAGGCAGGTGGATAGCCGATACGGGAGACCCAGACAATTTCCTTCAACCAATATTTAACTACAATAATCCAACTAACTTTACTAGATATAACAATCCTAAAGTTGTGGAACTAATGGATAAGGCAAAGGAAATAATAAACCCCAATAAGAAGATTGAAATCTATAAGGAAATACAAAGTGCAATCGTTGAAGACTGTCCATGGGCCTTTATATTCCATCCTAAGACTGCCATAGCCTCTAGGAAGGGCATAGTAGGGGCTAGGTTAAGTCCTTTAGGTATAATTAATTATGAGAATATATTAATTGAATCTAAGGAAAGGTCTAGTATCTGATGGTAAAAGTCTTTATAACTTGTCCTTTATAAATATGATATAGTATTATTAGCATAATTTTTAGGAGTGTGGTCATGGATAGGAATAAAATAAAAATGGTGGTAATGGATGTAGACGGTACACTTACCGACGGAAAAATATATATGGGAAAAGATGGAGAAGTTTTTAAGGCTTTCAATGCCAAAGACGGTTTAAGGATTAGGCAACTGCCTAAGTTTGGGATTATTCCAGTAATCATAACTGGTAGGCAGTCCTCCATATTGACTAGGAGGGCAGAAGAGTTGGGAATATCTGAAGTTTACCAGGGAATATCCAATAAGCCTAAGGTTTTAAATACCTTATTAGATAAGTACGGTTTAGAATATGCCAACATCGCCTATATAGGTGATGATGAAAACGACTATACGGCCATGAGCTTATGTGGAGTCAAAGGCTGTCCTAGAGATGCAGCTCATGCAATATTAAATATAGCAGACTTTGTATCTAAACGTGATGGAGGAAATGGTGCAGTAAGAGACTTTCTAGACTTTATTTTAGAGGACAAGTTGGCAAAACAGGATTTAAATTGTGAATATGAATAAATAATAAGCCTAGGTTAAAAAAACCTAGGCTTTAATATTTACATTCTAGTAA
>JAAYFT010000041.1 GCA_012728125.1 Tissierellia bacterium
ACCTAATTAGGGGGGCAGTAATTGCCCTTCGGTCTGAAGTTGCTTCTATGATATTAATAGAAAAATTACATGTGGAGGGTGAATAATGGGTCTATCTAGTGCTTCTACAGGAATAAACCTACTACAATTAGATAATTTTTTCAAAAAATCCCATGCCTGTGGCAAACAAGCCCTTACCATGTGTATGGGTTTTGGTTGCAATGCTGCAGGTGTCATAGGTTGTAGGATAATAGATTCATCTAGAGAAAGACTAATAGCTATAATAACTAACAATTTTGTACCTTGTAATGGAAGATTCCCCATATTAATTGCTGTTATCTCTATGTTTTTTGTAGGCTTTTTTAAAGGACCTTTTCAATCCATATTCCTGGCTTTAATTTTGACAGCTGTTATAATCCTAGGTATACTAATGACCTTGTTAGTGTCTAAGTTTTTATCTAGGACTATTTTAAAGGGCTTACCTTCTAGTTTTACCTTGGAATTACCCCCTTATAGGAAACCTCAAGTTGGAAAGATAATCATAAGATCCATATTAGATAGGACTTTATTTGTCCTAGGCAGAGCAGTTGTCGTAGCCATACCTGCAGGTCTTATTATATGGATAATGGCAAATTTATATATTGGAGAATCAAGTTTATTAACCTATACTGCCAATTTTCTCAATCCCCTGGCTAAGCTAATTGGATTAGATGGGCATATACTTTTGGCATTTATTCTAGGTTTCCCAGCAAATGAAATAGTAATACCTATTCTATTAATGAGTTATATGGCTACAGGTTCCCTTGTTGAATTAGATAATCTAGTTGAATTGAAGGCAATCCTAATTGCCAACGGATGGACCTGGGTTACAGCCCTATCTGTTATGTTATTTTCCTTAATGCACTGGCCTTGTGCTACCACTTGCCTAACCATAAGGAAGGAAACACAAAGCCTAAAATGGACCATTATATCTTTTCTAGTACCTACTGTTGCTGGATTCACAGCTTGTTTTATTGTTGTAAACTTAATAAGAATAATTGGATTAATATAAAAAAGGAACAGAGTTTAACTTTGTTCCTTTAATTATCAGTTAAATTTTTTGCCTCATCTACCAATATATTTATTGAAGCATATAACTGCTGAATACTACTATTTATAGTTTTGATGGCTTCTGCCTGTTCCTTTGCAATTTGGAAAATTTCATTGATGATTTCATTTTGCTCAATCGTCTGCTGTTGCAGAACCACTAATCAATGGAATTTTGTTTTGCATTGCTGCAGGAATGGCAGCTTTAGTATTACCTGAAGTAGCAGGCCCAAGTAAAGCCACAACATTTTCTCTAGTTGCCAGTCTAGTAGATACATTGGCTGCCTCTGTATCCTCTGATTTATTATCAATCTTAACTAATTCAATTTGTTTTCCCAATACGCCGCCATTTTTATTGATTTCTTCAACGGCTAATTCTATACCATCGGTTAAACCTTGACCATAGGTTGCAACTCCACCTGACAATTCATAGTTTAATCCAACTCTAATCGTATCACCACTGTCATTAGATGATGAACTAGATCCACAACCAGCTAATAAGCTTAATACTAGTACTAAAGACATTATTCCAAATAGTTTTTTCTTCACTACAATCACACTCCTCATTATTTTCTTGTTTTCCTAATCATTGAAATTTAATTACTGTCTTGATTTATATTAATAATCTCCTATCCCCCTGTAATAAAAAAACCTCTACATGTATGCAAATACATGTAGAGGCCAAATAAGCGTTACCACTCTACTTTATAATTATCTCACGATAATTAACTCACTAGGTTCAATTATTAAACCCTGGCCTGTTAACGGGGCCTGCCGATATGGCTTACTTAAATATTTCAGCCATATAACTCCGAAGTGATCGCTCCCTATTAAATCGATACTGGCTCTCACCTACTCCAGTTCTCTGTAATCGACTTTGATAATAGTTCACCCTTCATCACAGTATTATTAGTTATTAAATTATTAAAGATTGCAATCTTTTTTAATAATTAGAAATAAATATAACATGCAAGAAAATTTTTGTCAACACTTTTTGACAACTTTTTTAATTTATTATTTTAATTTAGTACAGTGTATGGGTCAAGCCTTGCAATTCCAATGCTTAGATTAATTGCCAAGATTGTGAAAAAATTATTCTATTTAATGCTTTAGAAAAAGTTTGACATACTCTTATCAATTTATTACAGTATAATTTTATTTGAGAAAAGATAAAAAGCCAATTGATATTTTCAAAAAAACTGGTAAAATATAGTATAATTATACCCCCGGGAGGTTTGTTTGATGAAGGAAAAAATTCTAAGCATACTATCTATTTTTACTACCTTCGGTGCAGCTTTTTGTTGAACCGGTGGCTTAATATTAGGGTCCCTAGGTCTAGGGACAATTGGAGTAGCATATATGTCAAACATAACTAAATATAAACCTATTTTCGTATTGATAACTGCAGGACTCCTGTTCTTTTCTTATAATTTAATGGAGAAAAATAAGGTCGGCAAAAGTACAAAGATTATTTTTTGGGTTTCTGCCATAATCTCAATAATTTTATTATATTATTCGAATATAATGGCCTTCTTAACTAAATAAAAAAGTTTCTATCGAAGAATTTTTGAAATTCATTTACGGAAAGTCCTTTTACAAAAATATATAAAGTAGGACTTTCCTATCAGTTACAAAAAATATAGTAAAAGCTAGCTTAGCTTTTACTATATTTATATTGCCTTTACCCTATTGCTCCATTTTCCACACCTATCTCCGAAGCAGCCTATGCTCCTATTGTTTTCATGTAATTTTACAACTTCACATCTATTACTACAATCTGTACATTCAAAGCTATTAGATTCAAATATGCTACTGGCAAGGTCTAGTCCTTTAAAATTTGTCTTTCCTTCCTTTTCAGCTATTTCCCTTCCTAATATGGCAGCTCCTATGGCTCCCATTACATTATAATCCTTAGGCACTATTACTTCAAAACCTAAAGCCCTCTCAAAGGCAGTCTTTATTCCCTTATTTGCAGCGACTCCTCCTTGGAAAAATACCTTTGGCAATATCTCTTTACCTTTGCCCACATTATTTAGATAATTTCTAACTAAGGCATCACAAAGTCCCTTAATTATATCTGCTTTATTATAACCTAGCTGTTGCTTATGTATCATATCTGATTCAGCAAAAACTGCACACCTACCAGCAATCCTTACTGCAATATTAGAATTTAGAGCATAATCTCCAAACTCCTCTATTGGAATATCTAATCTTTCTGCTTGCCTATCTAAAAAAGAGCCTGTTCCTGCTGCACAAACTGTATTCATGGCAAAATCAGAAACTACTCCATTTCTCAATATAATTATTTTCGAATCCTGACCACCAATTTCTATAATTGTCTTTACTTCCCTATCTATTTCTAAAGCTGCCACTGCATGGGAGGTAATCTCATTTTTAACTGCATCTGCCCCTATCAAGGTAGCAGCTATGTGTCTACCACTGCCTGTAGCACCTGCCCCATATACCTTGATATTATCATACTTATCTCTAAGTATCTTAAAACCTTCTTGTACTGCTTTAATGGGGCTGCCCTTGGTCCTTATATATATTTTTTCTACCACACTATTATTTTTATCCAACAATACAAGATTTGTACTGACTGATCCTACATCAACTCCTAGATAATACATTTTTCCTTCTCCTTTCAAGTAAGTCAATAAAAGCCTCAACCCTAGTTACAAATCCAGCCTCACCAGTCATTTCATCTACTACTAAGGACATTATAGGAAAGTCCTTTTCCTTGGAAATAGTAGGTAAGATTGCCTTTGAAACTATCTCTGGCATACATCCCAGTGGGAATATTTGAATGGCACCATCAAAACCTTCTTTTTGAGCCAATACTGCTTCTCCTATACACTCCCTACCATGGCCTCCAACACCTATTGAAAGATACTTACTAGCACTTCTCTTTATTTCTAAAGAGTTTAATTTTGTGGGTTTTAACAATGTATCTTTTACCCACCAACTAGGGGTAAGTCTTCTTTTAGTTGAAACACCATAATCCATTAGCTTATCTTCGATATAGAGATTAGAAAATGGTTCGATTATAGTATATATCTCACCTATAATTGCGATTTTAATTGGATTTTTATCTTTGTCAATTTTAACACTATCTAGTTTCCTCTTATATTCTTCTAATATCCCAATCATATCCCTTGGATTGTTAGTATTTAGAACATCTCTCTTACAGGAATTTAGAAGTCTTTTACATTCTCCCTTTATTACTTCATAGCCAGCTAGATAATGGGCTTTTTCCTCTATCTCATCTATTAAGTTCATTACCTTTACTGCTCTTATCAAGGCTCCCACTTGTCTTATTTTTCTTCTCCTACTGTTTTTAGAGATTTGATTTACCCTACTATATAACTCTTTAATACCTATATCTGTAGGTGCGTCAATTACGATAAAGTTTAAATCTTTTCCAATTTTGTTAAAAAGGTTCATTTGCATTTCTGCATATTTCCCAAAACGACAAGGTCCACAGCTGCCAGGAAGTATAACCGTATCTGCTCCCTTCTCAATTGCTTGTATATAGTTACCTATCATGATCTTATATGGGAGGCAGATTTCTTCTGGGGAATATAGTGAACCTATTTCTAAAGCTTCTTTGTTATTCATGGGTGGCATAATATATTCTATTCCTAGCCCATCGAATAAGGCTTTTGCAGCTATGTATACATTACCTAAGTGTGGAGCTGTAATTTTCATATTACCCCCCTCCCTAACATGTCTACGAAAGCTTCAACCCTAGTATCTAGGCCTGCTTCTCCAGTATGTTCATCTATTTTTAAGGTCATGAAAGGAAAATTCCCTATCCTTTCTTTTATCAATTCTATAACTACAGAATCTATGCCACAGGCAAAGGAAGAAATATAAATTATTCCATTGACTCTTTTCTCCCTATAAACATTGGCTGCGAAACCGTAGGAATTTCTTGCAAAAGTCCAAAATGGTCTCTTGTATAGGCCTTTAACTTCTTCATCAATTAAGGTCTCCTCTATGAATTCTTCTGTAATAACTCCAACGCCTAACTTATTAAGCTTTTGTACTATATTCTTATTTATATATTTGTCAAAAATATTATATGGGTGTCCTACTAATGCTACAGTCAATCCTTGATTGTTATCATTATAACCAGGTTTATACTTATCCTGTTCTATTAAGGCAAAATTAAAGGCTCTTTTTATTTTGCTTTTGTCCTTAGTAATAAGCCTCCCAATATCCTTAGCCCAAGAATACAGCTTTTTTCTAGTTCCTGCATATATTGGTTTATCTATGATTCTTGGCATTTGGGGAATAGAATTTTGAATCATTTCAGGAAGTCCACAAAATTTAGGACAAATATATTCCCTATTTCTAACTTGCATGATTCTTGGAATAAGTATAATATCACATTTATCCTTCAATACTGCCACATGGCCATGGAAGATTTTCAATGGTAGACAAGCATCATCTACACAATACTTAACCCCTTCATCTAAAATACCCTTATTAGTGTCTGGTGATATAACTACTTCTAGACCGAGTTCCTTAAAAAATGTCATAAAAAAAGGATAATATTTATAGTATAAAAGGCCCTTAGGTATACCAACTATCATATTTCCCTCCTGTTAATAAGCATTACTTCAATTATTATTGTCATAAATTTGAAAAGTATACAAAAAAGACATATTTATTAAACACTAATCTTTACATAAATAAAAAAAAGCTTAGGAACTAGCTTCCACTAGAAAAATTCCTAAGCATAATTTTATATTTAATTTCAATCATTAATAGCTGCCTGGATACATTTATCCTTAGTAAAATCTTCATGGGGAGTTGGGTCTACTTCAATATGAGGCTTTGTTCTGGTCTCCATGTTTATTGTTCCATCTGCATTTATACCAAGCTCCCTACTATATCTAATTACAAATTTACTTTTTGGTAAGAAGAATAAAGGAATTTCTTCAAAGACCCTATCTCCACCTGTAGTCTCTCCAACTAAAGTTGCAAATCCAGTATCCTTAGCAAAGGATGCAAACTTTTCTGCAGATGAAAATACTTGACTATCTACTAATAGATAAACCTTTCCTTTAAAATCTATATAATCTGATGAGTTGGTGTTTACTGTTAGGGGATTTATGGTGATCCTATATAATTTGTAATAGTCAAAATCAGTCTTTACTTCCTCTGGAAACTGGGCTAAAGTTTCTTCATCTAATAAATTAATCGATTTTGAATCCTCAACTAAATATGGACTATGTATATATTTATTAGTATAGCTATCTTTGAAAAAGGCATAGTAATTTTGACTTAATGTTTTATTGGTCAATAGTGAAACTATATATTTCCAATATGAGTCATATCCACCTCCATTACCTCTAATATCTATAATCAACTTTTCATAATTTTGAACTTCTCTTAAAAATTCCTTTATTTTTTTATGGTCTTCCTTTGCAACATCAAAGCCTCCCATACTATTAAATTTCATGTATGCCACTTCATCATCAATTAATATTTTCGTTTCTAATTGAGTATCGCTATAGAGCTGGTTTGTATTATCGAACTCACTTGTAATTCCATAAAACTTATATCTAGCCCTTACATGAGGGTTTGAAAAAACGCTGTATATAGACATGTATCTATAAGGATTATCATAACTGGAGTAGTAGTCATAATAACTTTTATAAAAACTTCTATAGCCATTTCCTCCAAGTATATTTACATGCCAATTATTTAAATCACTTAAAATCTGATGCATAGCAATTAAAAATTCTGCATCATTTTTAGTATTTCTAATAAGCCTCTTGTATTTTCTCTTATTACCTAACCAGTCAATATTATGTAATCTCTTGTTAACTTCAAAGAAAGGATAGTTGTCTTCTAGAACACTGCACAAATATTCAAAGTCCTCTAATTTTTCCCTAGTTGTCAATTTTGCATCAATTATTCCATAATCTGAAGCATTTGATGCAGTTACATGGAATTCAGGCTTCATATTATATATTCTTTCTATTGCAATTATAGTTAGTATAACTGCCATGATAATTAATGCAATTCTAATCTTTTGTTTCCTAGTCATAGGTAATTTCCTTTTTGGTAACACTAGCATCCCCCTTACATTGATTTGTAGTTTTTCTTATAGAAAATATCCTAGCTACATTAGATTTATATACCCCAAATTTAAATATATAATACCACATGGCATTACAATTTAAAATAGTCTGGTGGGTCTACACCAGACTACTAATTGCAACTTATTTAATATAGTTTTTTTATTTGATTAAGTATATTAACTATTTCTTCTGAAGCCAAATCCATGGAATTTAAAGCTCTTTCTGCCCCTGATATGTCTCCCTGGTTAAAAGCTCTTATTGCTTCCTTAGCCAACTCATGAAGTTTAGCATGAGGTACCTCTAATTTATAAAATAAGTCCTTAATCCTTGAATCAGTAACAACTTGACTACCTACCCATTTTCCTAATCTACAGTCATGGTGTGTTCCCACTTCACCTTCATCTAATTTCTCATAACCTAAGAGCATATTATATACTCTCCAACGCCACATTAAATGGTCACTAATACTGACCTCAATTTGAGTTTTATCATCGATACAGTCAGCTTCTTCATAGGCTTTTATCCTAACTTCATCAATTAGTTTTGAAATCTTGTAAAAAGCATCTCCAGTTTTTAAGGTATGTTCTTTTAAATTTACTGTCTTTTCGTTAATAACCATTAGATTGCCAGACATTTCCTGTGTTGCAGCAGTTTGCTCTTCTATATTAGCAGATATTTCCGTAAAACTATTACCTATTGTTTCCAATACATCATTGATACTATTAATTGATTCTACAGCATCGTCAATAAAGGACTTAGAATTTTCAAATGACACAGCAGCTTCATCCAAGGCTTTGGATGTTCTAGAAATTTCTGTAGTCAGAGAAGAAACGACATTACGAATAAATTCTACTTGTTCTTTTGTACTTTCTGCTAGTTTTTTTATTTCATCTGCAACAACAGAAAACCCTCTACCATGTTCACCGGCCCTAGCAGCTTCAATGGAAGCGTTTAAAGCTAGAAGGTTTGTTCTGTCAGCTAC